>NZ_JBFUBY010000048.1:0-18368 GCF_056405515.1 Polaromonas sp. P1_G2 | reverse complement strand
CTACAGACATGGGAGCCCATCGCGCGCACAATGAAATTTCCAGCCGCAAACATGGCGGATCGGCTCATCAGGCAGCCCGGCCCGCAGGCCCGCGCGCTGCAACTCCTGAAAGAAAAAACGCGCATGCAAATCCAGGTCAATTCCAACCACAGCCTGCACACCGGCGAATCTTTCGAGCGCTGGGCCAGCGGCGAACTTCATCAGTCGCTGGGCCGCTTCAAAGGCGACATCACACGCATCGAAGTACACATGAGCGACGAGAACAGTGACAAAACCAGCCCCGACCAGAAGCGCTGCGTGATGGAGGCGCGGCTGGCGCGCCACGAGCCGCTGGCCGTCAACCACAACGCGCCCAACCAGGACCTGGCTTTCCGCGGCGCGAGCGACAAACTCAAGCGCATGCTGGACCACACGCTGGGCAAGCTGCGCGACCATCACCGCGACCGCGAAACCATACGGCACGAACCCGCACCCGAACCCGGGACGCCTTAGCCCGCGCTAGGATTTTTCCAGGGCCTTGACCATGGCAAAGCGGCGCAGTTGGGCGCCGCGCCGCTCGACGAGTTGCTCTCCCGTGACCATAAAGCCCTGGCGCGCGAAAAACGGCTGGCCTACCAGGCTGGCTTCGGTGTAGAGCTGTGCCACGCCGATGGCGCGCAGCGCGGCCTCGGCGCGGGCCAGCAGTTGCGAGGCTACACCGCGGCGCGCCGCCAGCGGTGAGCTGAACATCAAGTCGATGTGGCCGTCGTCTTCGTAGGCGACGAAACCCAGCAGCGCGTCGCTGTTTTCAGCCTCCTGCGCGAGCAATACCTTCAAAGGTTTCAGCCGCGCCTCCCAGATGCCCAGGTCGGGCGGCTGCGGCGCCCAGGCCTTGCGTTGGGCTTCGTCGTAGTGGCTGCCCGCGAGGCCGTGCACTGCATCGGTGTAAAGCTGGGCAACGGCGGCCAGGTCTGCGTTTATGTAAGGCCGGATGTGCATTTCAGCGAGGAACCTCGGACGGCTCCTGGTCTTCAGGGTCTTCGCGCGGCGCCTCAGCCACCGGAACCACGAGGTGGGCAAATGCACCTGCCTTGACAATCAGCACCACCGCCAGCAGCAACTCAAACAGGGCGATGGAGATGTCCAGCTTGGCGTCCGGTGTGATCGATGAGAAGGCGGCACTGGATTCCATGAACAGAAAGCTGCGGAAAATAAGCCACACCAGGGTCGGCGCGGCCTTGGTGATCAGCCACAGGCCCAACAGCGCGGAGCCGACCTTGGCAAGTTCGTGGGGCTCGGCGGACAAGCGATTCTGGTAGTGCGTGCGGGGCAGCAGCTTGTGGGCGATTGCCATGGGGAAAAGCCAGAACAGCAATGCCGCGGCAACGTAAGCCACCCCGATGGCGTAGGAAACGATGCTGGGGGTTTTGCCTAAATTGTTTGCGGCAAGCGCGGCGGGGATGCTCACCCAGTAGGCCACGCTGGCGATGCCAAGCCAGACGGCGAACAAACGAACACCCAGGCCAACGAGTTGTTGAGGAGTCATGGAATTCCTGTTGTAAGGCGGGATGTCATTCCGCCGGTCCGGCCACCGCGGCCGGGAGCGCTGGTTTTACCATGCCGTACCCGGAATTCAGAAGCTCCCCAGGTAATCCATCTTGCCCAGCGGCACACCCTGGTGGCGCAGGATGCCGTACGCGGTGGTGAGGTGGAAGAAAAGATTGGGCAGCACGAAGTTCAGCAGGTAGGGCTCGCACTCGAAATTCAATTCCTTGCCGCGTACCTTGAGCGTCACGGTGCCGCCGGCGCGCGCATTGATTTGCGCCTCGTCCACGGTCTTGAGGAAATCCAGCGTCTTGGTGATGCGGGCCTGCAGTTCCTCAAACGTGGTTTCGGTGTCGGCAAAGCTGGGCGGTGTGACGGCGGCCAGGCGCGCCGCGCCGAACTTGGCGGCGTCGCTCGCGCCCTGGACCTGGCCCGACAGCGGGTACATGTCGGGCGCCAGGCGGGCGTTGACGTAAGTGGAAAGGTCCACCTTGTTGGCTTCGGCGTGAGCCTTGGCCTTTTCAAGCACGGCCGACAGGTTGGCGAAGCCGCGGATAAAGACGGGAATGGAAGCCTGGTAAAGCGTCAGTGCCATGGGAATTCTCGAGGGTTGGTTTCGGCGGGATGGCCGTGGCGGAAATGCCGGCCCTGATTTTGTTCCCGTTGCGGAAATTTTGCTGGCATGGTGCAAACTTGCCGGAAAGCCGTGTTTCACGCTGAATTAAAAACTGCTGCTTGATCCCATGAAAATCGCCTTGCTGTCGGATGTACACGCCAACCTGCGCGCGCTGGAGGCTTGTCTGGCCCATGCCGCCGCGCAGGGTGCCGGCCGGCTGGCCGTGCTGGGCGACCTGGTGGGCTACGGTGCGCAACCGGCCGAGGTGGTGCGGCGCATTCGCGGCCTGGCGGGCGAGGGCGCCATCGTGCTCAAGGGCAACCATGACGAGTGCGCCGTGGCGCCGCCCGCGCAGGCCCGTTCGCTGGACCAGAGCGGCGCCGCCTGGACCCATGAACAACTGGACCAGGATGCGCTGGATTTTCTGGCGGCGCTGCCTTTGACGGCCACCGTCGATGCTGCGCTGCTGGTGCATGCCAGCGCCGACGCACCCGGGCGCTGGCACTATGTCGACAACGAACGCCGCGCCGAAGCCAGCCTTGATGCGGCGTGCCTCAACCCGGCGGTGCGTTATGTGTTCTGCGGCCATGTGCACGCGCAGACGCTTTATTTCCGTGGCGCGGGGCAGGGGCTGATGCGCTTTGATCCTACGCCGGGTGTGCCCATCCCGGTGCCGCCGCACCGGCGCTGGATCGCCACCGTGGGCTCGGTGGGCCAGCCGCGCGACGGCAACACCCGGGCCATGTATGCGTTGTTCGACGCCGACCGGGCCGAGCTGACTTTTCATCGTGTGGCGTACGACCATCTGGCCGCGGCGGCCGATATACGCGCGGCGGGTTTGCCCGGCTATTTCGCCGAGCGGCTGGAGGCGGGCCTGTGAAGCTGATGCCGCCCGGCACCGTGATYGACGGGTTTGTCGTCGGTGAATGCCTGCATGCCGGCGGCATGGCCCACATCTACCAGGTGGGGTATGCCGATCCGTCGCGGGCCGCGCCTTTTCCCATGGCGATGAAGGTGCCGCGCATGACAGCCGGCGACGGCGCCGAAAACATCGTGGGCTTCGAGGTCGAGCTGCAACTGCTGTCGGCATTGACGGGGCCGCATGTGCCGCGGCTGGTGGCGGCGGGAGACCTGGAAAAGCTGCCCTACCTGGTGATGGAATACGTGCCCGGCCGAACCCTGCAACAACTGCTGGACGACACCACGGGGCCGCTGCCCGCGCAGGAAATCGCCCGGCTGGGTGTGGCCGTGGCCCAGGCGGTGCACAGCCTGCACCTGCAGGATGCCTGCCACCTGGACCTGAAACCGGCCAACGTGCTGATGCGCCCCGACGGCAGCGCGGTGCTGCTGGATTTCGGCTTGTCCTGCCACGCGCATTACCCGGACCTGCTGGCCGAAGAACTGCGTCCCGCCGTCGGTTCGTCCGTCTGGATGGCGCCTGAACAGGTGGTGGGTGTGCGGGGCGACCCGCGCAGCGACATTTTTGCCGTCGGTGTGATGCTGTACGAGCTGGCCACGCGCGAACTGCCGTTCGGCAACCCGCAARCCCGGGGCGGCTTGCGGCAACGCCTGTGGATGGACCCGGTGCCGCCGCGCGTCCTGCGGCCGGAGCTGCCCGAGTGGCTGCAGGAGGTGATCCTGCATTGCTTGCAGAGCGAAGCCGGCCGGCGTTATGCATCGGCCGCGCACCTGGCGCTGGACCTGTCGGACCCGGCGCAGATCGCGGTGACGGAGCTGGGGTTACGCCTGAAGGCCACCGGCTTCTGGGCCCACTTCAAGCGCTGGCTGCGCGCGGTGGGCAAGGATTACCGGCCCAGCGCGCTGCCTTCGCGGCAGATTGACGCCGCGCCCATCATCATGGCGGCCGTGCCGCATCGGGACGTGAGCGACGCCACGCTGTATTCGCTGCGGCGTGCCGTGATGCGGGTGCTGGGCACGGCGCCCGGCGCGCGGCTGGCCTGCGTGACCGTGATAGACCCCGGGGAAGCGGACGGCCACGACACCCGGACCAGCGAAACCACGGTGCACCGGCGCTACCTGGGCATGCTCAGGCAGTGGGCCCAGCCCTTGGGCCTGGACAGCCGGACGCTGTCCTTCCACGTCATCGAGTCGAGCGACGTCGCGCAGGCGCTTCTTCACTATGCCCGCGGCAACCAGGCCGGCATCATCGTCATGGGGGCGGCGACGCACGGCCTGCAGATGCAGCGCCTGCTGGCGACCGTGCCGATCAAGGTCGCCATGGCGGCGCCCTGCACGGTGATCCTGGTCAAGCAGGTGCTGCCGTTCGACCGGCTGGCGGGGGAAGAGGGCTAGGCTTTCAGGAGCCGGCCATGAGCTTGTGCACCAGGTCTGCGGTAGTGGAAGCCTTGTACTTGCGCATCAGGCGGGCGCGGTAGATTTCGACGGTGCGGTGGCTGATGACCAGCGCGCGGCCAATCTCCTTGGAGGTCATGCCGTCCATCAGGTGGGCGGCCACTTCGCGCTCGCGCGCTGTGAGTTCGGCGGTGACCGGGCGGCGCGAGCTGAGGTCTTCGAAAGTCCAGATGCCGGCCTCGTGCGGCGCGCTGCGGTTGAGGGCCCGGCCGGTGACGTGGCACCAGAAGGTCTCGCCCTTGTTGCGGCCGTCCACGCGTTTCATGATGCGGTCGTCGGCGTACAGGCCCTTGGCGTTCAGGATGGGAAGCATGCGCGCGCCTATGCGCTCATACTCGTCCGCGCTCGGGTAGAGGATCTGGAAGGACTGGCCCGCGAGCTGCTCGCGCGTGGCGCCGAACATCTCGCATAAATGCTGGTTGCAGTCCACAATCGAGCGGTTGCGGGACAGCACCAGTCCCACCGGCGCCAGATCGAATGCGAGCTGGTAATCCACTTCCACAGTACTTACCTTTACGGAAAACTACGTAACTTAATAAGTAGTATCGTAATGGATTGCCTGGACATCGAACGACTCAAGGAGACGATTTGTGAAGAAACTTTTTCCCTCAGCCGCCGAGGCCCTCAAGGGCGTCGTCAAAGACGGCCAGTTGCTGGCCGTGGGCGGCTTCGGCCTGTGCGGCATTCCCGAGGCGCTGATCGACGCGCTGCGTGACAGCCAGGCCAAGAACCTGACGGTGATCTCCAACAACGCGGGCGTCGACGGCTTCGGCCTGGGCAAGCTGCTGGAGACCCGGCAGATCAAAAAAATGATCTCCAGCTACGTGGGCGAGAACAAGGAGTTCGAGCGCCAGTACCTGGCCGGTGAACTCGAACTCGAATTCACGCCCCAGGGCACGCTGGCTGAAAAGCTGCGCGCCGGTGGTGCCGGCATCCCGGCCTTTTTCACCAAGACCGGCGTGGGCACGCAGGTTGCCGAGGGCAAGGAACTGCGCGAATTCGACGGCGAGACCTATGTGATGGAGCGTTCGCTGGTGCCCGACGTGGCCCTGGTCAAGGCGCATGTGGCCGACAAGTCGGGCAACCTTCGCTTCAACCTCACGGCCCGCAATTTCAACCCGGCCGCAGCGATGGCCGGCAAGGTCTGCATCGTCGAGGTGGAGAAGATCGTCGAAGTCGGCGAGCTGGCGCCCGACGACATCCACCTGCCGGGCATCTATGTGCACCGCATCGTGCTCAATGCGAATCCTGAAAAACGCATCGAGAAGCGCACCATCACCGAGAAAGCAGGAGCCTGACATGCCTTGGACCCAAGACCAGATGGCGGCGCGCGCCGCCCAGGAACTCGAAGACGGTTTTTACGTGAACCTCGGCATCGGCATCCCGACGCTGGTGGCCAATTTCACCGGCGACAAGGAAGTGTGGCTGCAGTCGGAAAACGGCATGCTGGGCATAGGCCCGTTCCCGACCGCGGACCAGGTCGACGCCGACCTGATCAACGCCGGCAAGCAGACCGTCACCACCATCAAGGGCTCGTCCATCTTCGGCAGCCATGACAGCTTCGCGATGATCCGCGGCGGCAAGGTCAACCTGTCCATCCTGGGCGCGATGCAGGTCAGCGAAAAAGGCGACCTGGCCAACTGGATGATCCCGGGCAAGATGGTCAAGGGCATGGGCGGCGCGATGGACCTGGTGGCGGGCGTCAAGCGCGTCATCATCCTGATGGAACACGTCGCCAAAAAGAAGGACGGCACCGAGGACATGAAAATTCTGCCCCAGTGCACCTTGCCGCTCACGGGTGTGGGCGTGGTGGACCGCATCATCACCGACCTGGCCGTGATGGACGTGACACCCGAAGGCCTCAAAGTGGTGGAACTGGCGCCCGGCGTGACGCGTGAAGCGCTGCAGGCCAAGACCGGCGTGACCTTGATCTAAGGCTAAGGCCGAAAACAAAAAAGCCGCCGGCCTTTTTAGGCAGCGGCTTTGGTGCCCCGGGGTTTTCCCTGGGGCTTATTTTTTTGCGGATCTCGTTCTTTCGGGGCTTTTCGTCTGCCCGGCCTTTTCGGCCTGCCCGGCCTTCCCATGCCGCTCGCCTTCGGTGGCCGCCGCGGCCCTGCGCCTGGCCGGCGTGGCCTTGTCCTGCAGCAACTCGTCGCGGGCCAGGTTTTCGATCATGGCCAGCAGCACCGTGCGTGTCATCTTGATGTGTTCAGGCTCTATGCCTTCGATGCTCACGTTGTTGGTCTCTTCGGCCAGGGGCACCAGCAGCTTCTTGAGCGCGCGGCCCTTGTCGCTCAGGTGCACATACATATTCTTCTTGTTGGTGGGTAGCTGCTTGCGCTCGATGTAGCCCAGCGACTCCATGGCCTTCATGGCGGTGAAGGTGGTGGGCTCCATCACGCCGGCGCGTTCGCTGAGTTCTTTTTGCGTCAGACCGTCGGATTCCCAGAGGATGCGCAGGAAAGTCCAGTGGCCGAAGGGCACCCCATGCTGCGCCAGCCGCACCTGCAGCGCGCGGTGAAAGGCGCGTGAGGCATCGCGGATCAGGTGCGCGAGGCGGTCATTGGGCACGGCTTCACGCCAGTGGCGGATGATGTTTTGGGTGTCGTTGCTCATGAACCAACATTGTGACCGACTTGGTGCGGGGGGATGCAATCCCGGCCGCTGCGGGCGGATTCAAGCAGCGCCAGGCAGACCGCCGTGGTGGCGCGGGCCCATTCGCCGCTGTGCACGGCCGGCTTGCCCTCGGCCACGGCGGCATACAGCTCGTCAATCACTTCCTGGCGCGGGATAGCCGGGGCAGGCAGGGGCTCCACGGTTTTTTCGCTGTCGGCATAGATGGTGATCTCCGACGGCCCGGGGCGCAGGTCGGCCTTTTCGCAGCTCACGATGACCTGGCCGAAATGCTGGTGCCGCAGGCCAAGGGGCAGGGCGCTGCCGGCCGTGTACAGGCTGCCGCCGTAGTTGCGGGCGGCTTTGAGCGCGCTTTCTTCCGCCGAGCTGGCCGCGCCTTGCAGCCGCTTGCGGGCCGCGCCATAGTCGGCCGGGTTTTTGGCCTGGCCCATCTCGCCAATATTTCCCAGCAACTCGTCCGAGTCGTAATGGCCGTAGCCGCTGTAGGTGGCCGAGGCGAAGGCACCGCCTTCAAAACGCAGCAGCGCGCTGTAGRCACCCTCGGTGGGGCGGCTCGCGTCCCAGGCGCCGGTGTGGGCGCGCACGCTGCGCACCAGCCCGCCGCCCAGCAGGCGCACGATGTCCATCTGGTGGGTGGCCTGGCTGTGGATCACGCCGCCGCCGGCGGCCGTGTCCAGCTCTTCGGGCCGGCGTGGGCGGTAGAGGAAGTCGGTGAAATTCAGCGCGTGGATCATCTTCACCGCGCCATAGCGGCCGCTGTCGATGAGTTCGCGCGTGCGGCGTATCGGGGTGTTGAAGCTGTGGCTGTGGCCGACGATCAGGTGGACGCCCGCGCCGCGGGCCGCCTCAATCATGCTGGTGCATTCGTCCACCGTCAGGGCCATGGGTTTTTCCACCATGACGTGTTTACCGAAGGAGGCGGCCAGGCGCACGTGTTCGGCATGGAGCTGGTGCGGCGAGGCGATGTAAAGGGCTTCCACCGCCGGGTTGGCGCAGAGGGCCTCGATGGATTCGTAGCTGGGCGCGCCGAAGTCTTTTTCAAACTGGGCGCGGGCGGCGGCGATGGGGTCTGTCGCGCCCACCAGCTTCACGCGGCCGTCATGCACAAAGGTGGGCAGCATCAGCGTGAAGGCCCGCCCCAGCCCGACCACGCCGAGTTTCAGTCTGCGCTGTGTCATAAGTCCAGTACCAGTTCGGGCGATTTTGCACGCGAGACGCAGACCATGATGTGGTCTGATTTTTCCTCGTCCGTCAGCACCATGTCGCGGTGCTCGGCCTCGCCGGCCAGCAGGCCGGTCTTGCAGGTGCCGCAGGTGCCGCTTTCGCAGGAGCTGGCCACGCGCAGGCCGCTGCCGCGCAGGGCTTCCAGGAGGGTCTGCTCGGCGCCGACCTCCACGGTCTTTCCGCTTTTCGCCAGGCGCACGCTGAAGGGCGTGTTCTCCGCATAGACCGTGGCATCGACACCAAAGCTTTCGAAATGCACGGCGCCGGAGGGCCAGTGGCCCGACATGTCGGCCACGCTGTCCATCAGGCCTTTGGGGCCGCAGCAGTAGACGTGCGCCGCGGCGGGCTTTTCAAACACCGGCCAAAGGTCCAGCGCCTGGTCGATGTCGCCGTTGTCGTGGTGGATTTGCACCTGGCCGGGGAATTCGGATTGCAGCTCGTTGATGAAGGCGGTGCCTGCGGCGTCGCGTGTGCAGTAGTAGAGCTTGAAGCCGCCGGCCTGGGTGCGCTTGAGCTGCCGCATCATGGACAGGATGGGCGTGATGCCTATGCCGCCCGCGACAAAGATGAAGTCGCTGGCGTGCGCGGCCAGCTCGAAGTTGTTGCGCGGCGCGCTCACCGACAGCAGTTGGCCGGCCTGCACCTCGTCGGCCATGCTGATGGAGCCGCCGCGGCCGCGCCCGTCGCGCTTGACGGCGATCTGCCAGGCGCCGGTGTCGGCCGGGTCGCTGCACAGCGAATAGTTGCGGCGCACGCCGCTGGGCACTTCCACCGTCAGGTGCGAGCCGGCGGTAAAGGCGGGCAAGGGGGCGCCGTCGGGGCGGTGCAGCTCGAACAGGTAAATGCCTTGTGCGACTTCCCCTTTGCGCGCAACCTTCAAGGAAAAGAAATCGGGCTCCGCCGCCGCGGCGTGCGTGGCGGCGTCATTGGCCTTGGGGTTAACGCTCATTCTTGTCTCCAAAATTTTCTTGACAAAAAACAAAATAACGATAATCTTAGTCATCTAAGAATAATCGTCTTGCCCTGGATTTGCAAGCCGTTTTTAAACCCGTTTTGAAGCAAGGGCCCCACCTGTGGCCCGCCCTGATGAGAAGGACATTCGCGATGTTGACCGCTGAGGAAAATGAACTCTTGTGCCGCGTTGAGGGCCAGGCCCCCATGGGCCAGCTGATGCGCCGCCACTGGACGCCCGTCTGCCTGATCGAAGAGGTCAGCGAACCCGACGGCACGCCCGTCAAGGCGCGCGTGTTCGGCGAAGACCTGGTGGTGTTCCGCGACACCAAGGGCCGCGTCGGCGTGATGGATGAATACTGCCCGCACCGCCGCGTCTCGCTGGTGTTCGGCCGCAATGAAGACTGCGGCTTGCGCTGCCTCTATCACGGCTGGAAGATGGACGTGGAAGGCAATGTGCTGGAGATGGTTTCCGAGCCCACCGCCAGCGGCATGGCGCAAAAGGTCAAGCACCTGGCCTACCCGGTGAAAGAGTGGGGCGGTTTTGTCTGGGCCTATATGGGCCCGAAAGAAAGCCAGCCCGAGTTCGAGCCGCCGGCCTGGGCGCCCACGGCCGATGCCAAGGTCACCATCGCCAAGGCGCTAATCCCCTGCAACTGGGCGCAAATCCTTGAAGGCGCGATCGACTCGGCGCACAGCTCCAGCCTRCATTCCTCCGACATGGTGCCGGCGCGCGTCGAAGGCGCCGAAGCCACCGATACCAACTGGCTGCGTCCCTCGACCGACAAGGCGCCGCGCATGCAGGTGGAGCGCGGCAGCTACGGCTTCCGGTATGCGGCCATCCGCCGCCCGATCAAGAACGCGGCCGCCAACGACTACATCCGCTCGACGGTGTTCGTCGCGCCGGCCACCGCGCTGATCCCGCCCAACAACCTCTACAACGTCGCCAACATCAACGTGCCGATGGACGACACCAACACGGCCTTTTATTTCATCGCCTGGGGCCATCCTTCGCAGACACCCGACACCGACAGCTGGCGTAAATTCCTGGGCCAGCAATTGGGTGCCGACCTCGATGCCAACTACGCGCCGCTGCGCAACCGCGGCAACCATTTCTGGCAGGACCGCGAGGCCATGAAGGCAGGCAACTTCACCGGCATCACCGGTTTCCCCAACCAGGACATCGCGATGTGGGTGACCATGGGGCCGATCGCTGACCGCACGCACGAGCGCCTGGGCGCCAGCGACATGGCCGTGGTCGAGTTCCGCAAGCAGATGCTGGAGGCGGTGCGCGACTTCCAGGCCGGCGGCACGGCCATAGGCACAGGCGCGGCGCGTATCCCGTCCAGCGTGGTTGCCTTCCAGGCCATCGTGCCCAAGACCACCGACTGGCGCGCCTACCGGGCGTCCTATGTCTGGGATACGCGCGAACCCGAGCTGGAGCCGTCCTACTCCACCTAGCCGTATTGGTATTGCTTTTCCGTTTGCTTCCCGTTCCGCATCGTCAGCTAAAAAATTATCAGGAGACAAGTCCATGAAATCCCCACGCCGCTTCCTCTTGCTGGCCAGCGCAATGCTGCTGGCCGGCCTGCTGCCCCGCTTCGCGAGTGCCCAGGGCGCTTACCCGAACCATCCGATCAAATTTGTCGTGCCCTATGCGGCCGGCGGCTTGCCCGACACCGTGGCGCGCATCTACGCGCAGCGCCTGGGCGATAAACTGGGCCAGGCTGTGGTGGTCGACAACCGGCCCGGCGCCAACGGCGTGGTTGCCGCGCAGGCGCTGGCCACGGCCCCCAAGGACGGCTACACCTTTCTCGTGACCGACGGTTCGATGTTCTCCATCAACCCCGCCATCTACAAAAACCTGGGCTATGACTACAAGCGCGACTTCATGCCGGTCTCGCTCGCGGCGCGCGCGCCGCTGTACCTCGCGGTGCACCCCAAGGTGCCGGCCAACACGCTGCAGGAATTCATCGCCCTGGCCAAGGCCAAGCCCGGCACGCTGAACTACGGCTCCTCGGGCATAGGCAGCACCCACCACCTGACCATGGAAGCCATGAAGGCCGCCCTGGGCCTGCAGATCACGCACGTTCCCTTCAAGGGCACCGGCCAGTCGGTGCCCGCGCTGATCGGCGGGCAGGTCGAAGTGCTGTTCTCGGCGCTGCCTTCGCTGGTGGGTTTCGTGAAGGGCGGCCAGGTCAAGCTGCTGGCCACCAACTCGGCCCGACGTTCGGCCCAGGAACCMAATGTGCCGGCCATCGCCGAAATCATTCCGGGTTTTGACTTCGCGCCCATCGTCGGCGTGCTGGCCGCCACCGGCACTCCGGCCAGCGCCATCGACCGCATCAGCGCCGAGATGGCGCAGATTGCCAGGATGCCCGACGTCATCGCCACGCTGAGCAATGCCGGCATCGAGCCGATAGGCAGCAGCCCGGCCGACTACGGCAAAGCCATCCTCGGCGAGAACGAGCGGCTGGCCAAAGCTATAGCCACCTCCGGTATCAAACCTGAATAAACCATTTACTGAAACCTCCTCTCAAGGAACACACCGCGACATGTCAAAACTGAAACTGAGCTTCGGCTGCTGGAACTACGACCGCACCCGCGCCCTGATGGACGGCAGCGTGCAGCCCGACGGCATAGACCTGAATTACCTCAACATGCCGGTGGAAGAAACCTTCTTCCGCATGCTGCGGCACAAGGAGTTCGACGTCGCGGAAATGTCGCTGTCGTCGTACACCGTCTCCATGTTCAACGAGTCGAGGCCCTTTGTGGCGATCCCGGTGTTCCCCTCGCGCTTTTTCCGCCACTCCTGCATCTATGTGAACGCCAACTCAGGCATCCGCGAAGCCAAGGACCTGATCGGCAAACGCGTCGGCAACCCCGAGTACCAGATGACGGCCCYGGTGTGGATACGCGGCATTTTGTCCGACCACTACGGCGTGCCCGTCGACAGCGTGACCTACTTCACCGGTGGCGAGGAAGAGCCCGGCCGCTCCGAAAAAATCAAGCTTGATTTACCGCCCAACATCAAGGTCGAGCGCATAGGGCCCGACCAGACCCTGGCGCAGATGCTGCTCGACGGCGAGATCGACGCGCTCTACACCGCACGCATGCCGTCCAGCTTCCTCAAGGGCGGCGGCAAGGTGCTGCGCCTGTTTGACGACTATGAGCAGGTCGAGCGCAACTACTTCAAAGAGACGGGCATCTTCCCCATCATGCACACGGTCGCGATACGCCGCGACGTTTACGAGGCCAACCGCTGGGTCGCGCGTTCGATGATGAAGGCACTCGAAGAGTCGCAGCGCCGCACCTATGAGGACCTCTATGAAACCGCGGCCCTCAAGGCCATGCTGCCCTGGCTGACCTCGCACGTAGAGCAGGTCAGGCGCGAGATGGGCGAGGACTTCTGGCCCTACGGCTTCGAGAAGAACCAGGCCACGCTGCAGACCTTTTTGCGCTATTCGTTTGAGCAGGGCCTGTCGAAGCGGCTGCTTAAACCCGAGGAGCTGTTCGCGCCCGAATCGCTCGAAGCCTTCAAAATATAGGGAGCCCACCGGCACACAGCCGGCGCACAACAAGATCAAGATGACAAGATGAGACTGGATGTCTGACACCTTTCTGGGCTATCTGCTGGCAAGCGCTGCCTTGCTGCTTTTCACCGCGTCCATCCTGGTCACCAAGGTGGCGTCCCATCGCCTGGACCTCGGCCTGGGTTTCCTGGTTGCCACCTCCGCCAACGTTGCTTTTTCGGCCCTGGCTTTCGGCGTGCAGATGGGCCTGCGTGGCGACGTGCTGCAGTGGAATTCGCAGGCCTTCTGGCTGTTCGCCGCGGCGGGCGCCTTCGCCACCTACCTGGGGCGTTTCTTCTTTTATGAATCCGTCGTGCGCTTCGGCCCGGCCAAGGCCAGCATCTTCCAGATCAGCAGCCCGCTGTTCACCGCGCTGATGGCCTGGCTGTGGCTGGGTGAGCGCCTGAGCGTGCTGGTGGCGCTGGGCATGGTGATGACCATCGCCGGCCTGATGCTGGTCAGCTACAAGCCCGGGTTCTTCTCGCGCCGAGGCGCGGCCGCCGTGATGGCGCCCGACGGTGGCCCCGCGCCTGTGGCCCCTGCATCGACCGCGATGCAGCGCGTGCTGCAGTCGGTGTTCCTGCTGGGCGTGGGCAGTTCCATGGCCTACGCGATCGGCAATGTACTCAGGGGCTCGGCGGTGCGTGGCTGGAACGAGCCCGTGCTGGGCGCACTGGTCGGAGCGGTCAGTGGCCTGGCGTTTCACCTGCTGTTCAGCGCCGGCAAGCGCGAGATCGCCTCGCGCATGCGCGCGGCCGACCGCGGCGGCATGGCGCTTTTTGCACTGATCGGCGTGTCGACGATCTCCGCGCAGATCTGCGTGATCGCCGCCATGCGCTACATACCGCTGTCCATCGCCACGCTGGTGACCCTGTGCACGCCCATCCTGGTGTTTCCGCTGAGCCACCTGCTGTTCAAGGACAGGGACGCCATCAAGGCCACCACGCTGGCCGGCAGCGGCTTGACATTGCTTGGAATCGCCATCATCGTGATGCGCTGAGCCGCCGGCCCACCGCAGGCCGGCAACATTTCGCCAGGAGACAAGGCAAGCCCATGGACACCCCGGACAAAACGCTGCACCGCGACTACGCCACGGCGGCCGAGGCCATGATGATCCTCAATGTCAGGCCGCAGACCTTGTACGCCTACGTGAGCCGGGGCTGGATACGCAGCGTGGCCCAGCAGGGCCAGAAGGGAAAGCTCTACCTGCGCGACGACCTCACGCGCGTCGGCATGCGCTCGCTGGCGCGCTCCGGCCACGGCGCGGTGGCGGCCTCGGCCATGAACTGGGGCGAACCGATCTTCCCGACCTCCATCACCGAGATCACCGAACAGGGCCCGCGCTACCGCGGCCACCTGGCCGCCGACCTGGTGCGATCCGGCGCTTCCTTCGAAGCGGTGGCCGAACTGCTCTGGACCGGCGAGCTGGCCACCCGCGCGAAAGCCTGGCTTGTGCGCAAGCCCTCCGCCGAACTCGTCAAGCTCACCCAGACCTTGACCTCGCTGCAGGTGCAGGGCAACGTGCTCGAGTCCTTCGCGCTCGTGGTGCTGCTGCTCGGCATGCGGCGCGGCTCCGTGGCCGAACGCCTGTCGCAGGGCAAGACCCTGCCGGCCGCGCGCGAGATCATGCAGACCGTGGTGGCCTGCTGCGGTTTTGTCGGGGCGGCGCAAAGCTATCGGCCCCTGCAGCGCGGCGAGTCCATGGTCACCGGCCTGCTGCACGCACTGGCCGCGCCGCCGACCGCGGAGAACAGCGAAGCCCTGCGCGCCATGCTGATCCTGATGGCCGATCATGAACTGCCGCCCGGCACCCTGGCCGCCCGCGTCGTGGCTTCCGCCGGCGGCACCCTGCACAGCTGCCTGGCCGCCGCGCTGTGCGCGACCTCAGGCGTGGCCGTGGGCCGCATGTACGAGCGCGTGGAAGACTTCCTGGGCCAGGCCCCCACCACAGCCGCACTCGTCAAGCGCGCCCACAAGCTCCATGCCCAGGGCCAGAGCGTGCCCGGCTTCGACCACCCGCTGTATCCCAAGGGCGACCCGCGCGCCGCGCAGCTGCTGGCCATGGTGCTCAACCGTGAGAACCCCGGCCGCGAACTGCGCGCGGTCTCGCGTTTCATCAACGAGATGCGCGACGGTGCCGGCCTGTTGCCCCGGCAGGAACTGGCGCTGGTCGTGATGGCCCGCGCCATGGGACTGCCGCGTCAGGCCACGGCCGCGCTGTTTGTGCTGGGACGGCTTGCGGGCTGGGTTGCGCATGTGCAGGAGCAGCGCGCGGCAGGAACGCTGCTGCGGCCGCGTGCGAAGTTTGTAAAGCCGCCAGCCCCCATCCCAACCTTCCCCCAGCGGGGGAAGGAGCAAATCCGGTCCTAGCGTCATCGCAGCGTGCCGCTCTTGCTCCCTCCCCCTCTGGGGGAGGGCAGGGGTGGGGGCCAGCGGCCTCAAAACACCCCGCCCTTCTTCGTGATGCACGGGTCTTCGGTCGCTCAGGGCGAGCGCATTGTTGAAAAGGTGGAGGCCCGTTCACATTGATTCAATGTTCAAGATTGAATCAATCTTGGGTCTTCACTAGGATGACTGGCGCCTGCAAATTCGCGCCATAAAAACTGGAGACAAGACATGCCATTCAATCGCCGCACCGGGGTGCTCGCCCTCTGCTTTTCCGGCGCTTTCGCCGCCTTCGCCGGCTCGCTGGGCTGGGCACAGGACTACCCGGTCAAGCCCATCCACATCGTCGTGCCGCTGCCGCCCGGCGGCTCCAACGACGTTCTGGCCCGTATCCTGGGCCAGAAGATGTCCGAGTCCTTCGGCCAGCCCGTCATCGTCGACAACAAGCCCGGCGCGGCCGGCAACATCGCCACCGACTTCATGGCCAAGACCGAGGCCGACGGCTACAACATCGCGGTCGCGCCCAACCAGACCGTTGCCGTCAACCCGGTGCTGTATCCCAAGCTGCCCTTCGACGTGAACCGCGACCTGACCGGCATCACCCTGATGGGCCGCGTGCCCATGGTGCTGGTGGTCTCGCCGGCCAAGGTGCAGGCCACCAGCGTGGCTGAACTGATCGCCCTGGCCAAGGCCAACCCCGACAAGCTGACCTATGCCTCCGCTGGTTCCGGCAGCCCGCAGCACATGGCGGCCGAGGTTTTTAAATCCATGACCGGAACCAAGCTCACGCAGATTCCCTACAAGGGCTCCGCGCCCGCCTTGGTCGATGTGCTGGGCGGCCAAGTGGACGTGATGTTCTGCCCCATGAACTCGGCGCTGCCGCACATCCGCAGCGGCAAGCTGCGCGCGCTGGGCACCACAGGTACCAAACGCGTCGAGCTGCTGCCCAACGTGCCGACCATCGCCGAAACCGTGCCCAGCTATGAAAGCGACATCTGGATAGGCATGGTAGCCCCGGCCAAAACGCCGGCCGCCATCATCCACAAGCTCAATGCCGAACTGCGCCGTTCGCTGGCGCTGCCCGACGTGCAGGCCAAGCTGGCCGAGCAGGGCATTTATGCCGAGACCAGCACGCCCGCTGAATTCACCAAACTGATCGCCGACGACCAGAAGCGCTGGGCAGCCGTCATCAAGACAGCCAATATCAAACCAGAGTAAGCGGCCTCTTTTTTCATCAGGAGATTTCATGACTCTTCCTTCCGGCTCCGCCGTGCGCCGCGACATTCCCCAGCCTTCCGAACCGGAAGAGACCGTCTGGGCCAGCGATGCCATTGCCGACATGCTGCGCGCGATGGACATTCCCTATGTGCTGCTGAACCCGGGCGCGAGCTTTCGCGGTCTGCACGACAGCATCGTCAACCACCTCGGCAATGAAAAGCCGCAGATGATGGTGGTGCTGCATGAAGAGCACGCGGTGGCCATCGCCCACGGCTACACCAAGGTCACAGGCAAGCCGCTGATCGCCATCCTGCACAGCAACGTCGGCCTGATGCACGGCTCCATGGCGATCTTCGACGCCTGGGTGGACCGCGTGCCCGTCATCGTGCTGGGCGCCACCGGCCCGGTCGACGCCCACAAGCGCCGCCCCTGGATCGACTGGATCCACACGGCGCAGGACCAGGCCGCCCTGGTGCGCCACTTCACCAAGTGGGACTGCCAGCCCGCATCCATCCCTTCCGCGCAAGAGGCCCTGCTGCGCGCGCGGCAGATTGCCACCACCGCGCCGCAGGGCCCCGTCTATGTCTGCTTTGATGCGGCCCTGCAGGAATCCAAGCTTACTGAGCGCCCCACGATCCCCGACCCGGCGCGCTACCTCGCGCCGCCGCAGGCCAGGCCTTCGGACGACATCGTCGCGCAGGCCGCGGCCTTGCTGTCCAAGGCCAGCCGCCCGGTGATCCTGATGGGCCGCGTCACCCGCAGCGAAGCCGCCTGGGCCGAGCGCATCAAACTGGCCGAAACCCTGAACGCCGAGGTGTTGACCGACCTGCGCGTGGGCGCGGCCTTCCCGACCGACCACCCGCTGCACGCCGCGCCCAGTGGCGCTTTCCTCACCCCCAATGCGCAGCAWGTGCTGCGCGAAGCCGACGTGGTGCTGAGCCTGGACTGGCTGGACCTCTCCGGCACGCTCAAGCAGGCCTGGGGCGACAAGCCCGTGGGCAGCAAGATCATCCAGGTCTCGGTCGACCACTACAGCCACAACGGCTGGAGCATGGACCACCAGGGCCTGCCGCCGGTCGACGTCTTCATGCTGTGCGAGCCCGAGCCGGCAGTAACCTTGCTGAACCAGCAGGTCAGGGCGCGCAAGACACCCGCACCCGCCAAGCGGCCGCTGCCGGTATACCCGCCGGTGCAGCCCGTGCCGGGCGCCTCGGGCGCCAGCAACATGATGGTGTCCACACTCGCGGCCACACTCAAGCGCGCGGTCGGTGACCAGAAGGTCTGCCTGATGCGCCTGCCGCTGAGCTGGAGCGGCGAGATGTGGGACTTCAGGCATCCGCTGGACTTCCTCGGTTATGACGGCGGCGGCGGCATCGGTTCCGGCCCCGGCATGTCCATAGGCTCGGCGCTGGGCCTCAAGGGCACTGACCGCCTGCCCGTCGCGGTGATAGGCGACGGCGACTACATGATGGGCGTCAACGCGCTGTGGACGGCCGCCAACGCGCGCATCCCCATGCTGGTGGTGGTCTGTAACAACCGCTCCTTCTTCAACGACGAGGTGCACCAGGAGCGCGTGGCACGCCAGCGCAAGCGCCCGATCGAGAACCGCTGGATAGGCCAGCGCATCAGCGACCCGCCGCCCGACCTCGCCATGATGGCGCGCGGCCAGGGGCTGACGGGGATTGGCCCGGTCGAGGACGCCGGCGAACTCGAGAAGATCCTGGTGGACGCCATCGCCGCCGTGAAGCGCGGTGAAACCGTGGTGGTCGACGTGGTGGTGCAGACCGGCTACAGCGCGGCCATGACGGCGGGGCTCACGCGGTCCAAGGACTGAGCCGTTTTTCCCCTCTCCCTCTGGGAGAGGGTTAGGG
>NZ_JBFUBY010000047.1:0-33523 GCF_056405515.1 Polaromonas sp. P1_G2 | reverse complement strand
GGGCATAGACCGCGCGATACGCCTGGTCGAGCAGTTGCTGGTGCTGGCCCGCGAGGAAGCCGGCGCCGCCGCGGGTGCGGCCGGGCCCGTGGACCTGCAGGAAGTCGTCAAGCTCGCGGTGGCCGACGTGCTGCCGCATGCCCTGCACAAACAGATAGACCTGGGCCTGGTGGCGGGCAACCCACCAGCGCAGCCGCTGCGGGTCACGGGCCAGGCCGATGCCCTGCGCGTGCTGCTGCGCAACCTGCTGGACAACGCCGTCAAGTACACACCGGCCGGCGGCCGGGTCGACGTCTCGCTGGCCCTGGCGGACGGCCACCCCGAACTCGCGGTGGAAGACAGCGGTCCCGGCATCCCGACCGAAGACCGCGAACGTGTGTACGACCGCTTCGTCCGCGCCGGTGCCGAAGGGGGCCGGGCCGATGAAGCGCCGCAAACCGGCAGCGGCCTGGGCCTGGCCATCGTCAAAGCCATCGCCGGACGGCATGGCGCGACGCTGCGGCTAGGCAGCTCGGAACGCCTGGGTGGGCTCAAGGTAGATGTGCAGTTTCCGGCCGAGCCCGCTTCAAGCGCCCCTTAAGCCCCGTCTAAGACACGGTCTCCATAGTTAGGTCATCGGCATAAAGAGTGCCGCAACCCAACCAAGGAAGCTCGCCATGTCATCCACCGCATTGAAGAACACCCGGCTTGTTGCTGCATTGCTGGCCGCGGGCGCCATTGGCGGCGCCGGCGTCGGCGCCATCAACATCCTGCATTCCGCCGCCACCGCCGCCACGCCACCCGCCGTCTCCGCGCCCGCCCCGGTGACCGGCGCGGCCTCCGTCCCCATGGCCCTGCCCGACTTTTCGCAGATCACTGAACGCTACGGCCCGGCCGTGGTCAACATCAGCGTGACCGGCACCACCAAGGTCCGCAATGAAATCGCCCAGGGTGACGGCGACGACGATGACTCGCCTTTTTCGGGTGACC
Organism: Polaromonas sp. P1_G2; assembly: GCF_056405515.1. Classification (NCBI taxonomy): domain Bacteria; kingdom Pseudomonadati; phylum Pseudomonadota; class Betaproteobacteria; order Burkholderiales; family Comamonadaceae; genus Polaromonas; species Polaromonas sp. P1_G2. Next base: position 32,554 of record NZ_JBFUBY010000047.1, on the reverse strand, counting down.
CCTTCTTTGAGTTCTTCAAGCGCTTCCAGCAGGGCCAGGGCCGCCCCGGCGCCCGCGGCAACGCCCCGCAGCAGGAAGTCCCCACGCGCGGCCAGGGCTCGGGCTTCATCGTCAGCGCCGACGGCATCATCCTGACCAACGCCCACGTGGTGCGCGACGCCAAGGAGGTCACCGTCAAGCTGACCGACCGCCGCGAATACCGCGCCAAGGTGCTGGGCGCCGACCCCAAGACCGACGTCGCCGTGCTGCGCATCGAGGCCAAAAACCTGCCCGTGGTCACCCTGGGCAAGATCAGCGAACTCAAGGTCGGCGAATGGGTGCTGGCCATCGGCTCGCCCTTTGGTTTTGAGAACACCGTCACCGCCGGCGTCGTGAGCGCCAAAGGCCGCTCGCTGCCCGACGACAGCGCCGTGCCCTTCATCCAGACCGACGTCGCCGTCAATCCCGGCAACTCGGGCGGGCCGCTGTTCAACACACGCGGCGAGGTGGTCGGCATCAACTCGCAGATCTACACCCGCAGCGGCGGCTACCAGGGCGTGTCCTTCGCGATCCCCATCGACGTGGCGGCCCGGATCAAGAACCAGATCGTGGCCACCGGCAAGGTCGAGCACGCGCGCCTGGGCGTGGCGGTGCAGGAAGTCAACCAGTCCTTCGCCGACTCCTTCAAACTCGACAAACCCGAAGGCGCGCTGGTCGCCAATGTCGAAAAAGGCGGCCCCGCCGAGAAGGCCGGCCTGCAGACCGGCGACGTGATCCGCAGCGTCAACGGCCAGCCCATCGTCTCGTCCGGCGACCTGCCCGCCATCATCAGCCTCGCGGCCCCCGGCGACAGCCTCAAGCTCGACATCTGGCGCCAGGGTTCGTCCAAAGAGATCACCGCCAAGCTCGGCAGCGCCGACGAAAAGACCGGCCAGGTCGTGGCCAAGAAGGACAGCCCCAACCACGGCAAGCTGGGCCTGGCCCTGCGCCCGCTGCAGCCCGATGAAAAGAAGGAAGCCGGCGTCGACAACGGCCTGGTCGTCGAACAGGCCAGCGGCCCCTCGGCTCTGGCCGGCGTGCAGCCCGGCGACGTGCTGCTGTCCATCAACGGCGTGCCCGTGAAGAACATCGAGCAGGTGCGCGCCAAGTCGGGTCCATGTGACATCGGCTGCGACATTTCCCGGCTGCAAGGACTCCGTTAGCGTATTCAGCACAGCCTCAAGCCCGTGCTGCCGCGCAAGTTCTATCGTCTCTTCGCCCGAAACATCAAACATGCGCCGCCCGGCGGGGACAGGCCCATGTCGGAGGGACAGCAGGATCAGCCCGCCAGACGCCAGCAGCGACGCCAGCCGGGGCATGCCGGCGCGGCGTTCCACCTCGTCAAGGTGCATCCACACCGCGCTCAGCATGACGACGTCAAAGCGCTGCCCGCGCGACAGCACACGCTCCAATCCGGGCAGGGTATCGTCCAGCCATTCGATCAAAGGCGAGGGGTGAAGGCGCATGGCCGCCGTCAGAAACTCCGCGGTCGGCTCCACGGCCAAAACGCTGTGCCCCTGTTCGGCGAACCAGGCCGCATCGACGCCGGTGCCCGCGCCTATGTCCAGGACGCGGCTGGGGGCCGTCGGCAAAAGATGCAGTTCGGCCTCGTGGCGTTTGACAAAGGGAATGGCCTCGTACTGGGGAATCAGCGCCTCGGCCTGCTCGGCGTAGCCCTGGGTGCTCGGGGGTTTGACGACCCGCTGCTGGTCAGGCATCGCCACCACCGTCTCCACCGTGGCCGTCAGCACCTGAAACATCTCCTCCCTCGACATGTCCCGCCCCCCAGGCGCCCCCACCCGCCACCGACCCTGAGGCGATGGAAAGGAACAGCCAGCCTATCAATGCGCCACCGGTTGCGCAGGCGAGGACCAGCGCGAGCGATGCACTGGCGGACCATTCCCCAAAATGGGGCCCGCTGATCAGGACGCCGGCGAAGAGTCCCAGCGCGACCCCGCCAAACAAGCCGTACCCCCGATACCTTCGTGCTGTGGATTGTCCCGCAGGCTCATGAGTTTTTTCCATGCTCATAGGTCTCCAAATTTGAATCGGCCTTTGGCAACAGTCAAGTTCCACTGGAGCGGCGGAACGTCTTGGAGTTTGGCTTGGCCGGACAGTTATGCAACAAGCTTCTCCTCCTCACGCACCGGCTCCCCTTCACCGGCCACCGGATCACGGTAGTGGTACCAGGCTTCATGGGGCGAGTAGACGCCGCACGCCAAGCACGCGGTGCTCGGCCACTTGACCCCGCAACCGGGACAGACAGCCCTGGTCCAGAACGTGTTCCAGACGGTACCGCAAGAGGGTACACAAAACCACCGGTCTTCGGCGCGGGGGCGCCATTCGCACTTGGGGCAGTAGATTTCGACTTTTTCCATTTTTCTTCTCTTATTTCAAGCTAGGTGCGGGCTTCAAACGCCTCGACCAATGCATAGAGATTCCTCAACTGCTCAGGCAACTCGGGCTCACCCTCAAGAACAGCTATCCTGTGCTTCACCAGGTAGAACTCGGCCTCGGTCTTTATTTTTCCTCGCGTCATGACTTTCTCCAGGCGCGCCGTCTCGAGTTGCAGGAATTCGGGGTACTCTGCCATCATCGCGTCGTGCAGCGCTTTTGAAACCGCCCCGCGCCACTGAATATCAACCTCGACGATAAGGCCGGGCATTTCCCTCAAACCCTGCTCCAAACCGGTGACGATCTGCGAGCTTGTCTGCTTGGGGTCGCGTGAACGAACCTCGGCAACAAAGGCTGGAACCCCGGCAGCGACCTGACACAGCTCCCAAGCCTTTTCATCCGGAATGCCGACAATTGTTTGCGCGAATCGCGCATATGCCGCAAAGAGTTTTTCTGATTTTGTTGCCAAGTTAGTTCCTTGCACTAAAGCCTATTGTTGGAAGTCATAGGCACCCGTCGGGACGTTCTTTAAACCCGCTTGTAGGGAAGCTGCATTTTCATCCAACACCACGCCCAACCCACTTTGTCGCGCAGACGCCGCGTTTACCCCTCAAATCCCCGTATTTCCCAAAGCCCCGCCGTAAAACCGCATTCGCCTCGCTATATTCCCTGCATGGCAACGACGACAACCTCCAGCAGCAGCCGAAACCAGGGCAGCCTGCCCAGCCGCCTGCTGCGGCGCGCTCGCGAAGAGCGACTTCCGCAGTCGGCGGGTGGGCTGACTTTCACGATGGTGATGTCCATGGTGCCGCTGCTGGCGCTGAGTTTTGCGCTGTTCGCGCGCATCCCCGCCCTGCATGCGGCCGGGGACGCGATCCGGGAGCACCTGCTGCGCGGCCTGCTGCCGGACGGCATCGCGCGGACGGTGCTCAAACACCTCGCGCAGTTCGCGGGTAATGCCGGCGGGCTGACGCAGGTCGGCTTTGCATTGCTGCTGGTGTCGGCGCTGGCGCTGCTTATGAGTGTGGAGGGCACGCTGAACCGGATATGGCAGGTCAAAAAACCACGGCCGCTGCTGCGCCGGCTGGGCCTGTACATCGGCATGCTGCTGACCGGCCCGGTGCTGATAGGCGCCAGCCTGTGGGCCGCGTCCTATCTGGCAGCGGCCTCCAGCGGCTTGCCGGTGGCGCGGCCCGGCTGGCTGCCACACGCGCTGAACATCGGGCCCATGGCCTTGAGCGCCGCCGGCTTTGCCTGCCTGTTCCGTTTTGTGCCGCACACCGTGGTGCGCTGGCGCGATGCGATCGCGGGCGGCCTGCTGGCCGGCGTCGCGTTTGAACTGGGCAAACAGGGCTTTGCGATCTACCTGGCCAACGTGCCGACCTACCGCACGATTTACGGGGCCTTCGCGCCACTGCTGGCCTTCCTGCTGTGGGTCTACTACTCGTGGCTGGTCACGCTGGCCGCGGCACTGGTAAGCGCCAGCCTGCCGCGCGGCGGGTCGCAGCCTTCGCGGCGGCTTTCGCGCGCCTGAGTTTTGCGCGTAGGTTTCACACCACAGCGGGCTTTTTCAGCTGCGCCCAGGCTTTACCATCAGGGCATGAAAACAACTTATATCTTCGGCGCCATCCTGGCCTGCAGCGTGATCGGAACATTGGTCGGGGCCCGCGGGGCCAAGACCGGATTTCTGGTGTTAACCGCCCTGCTTTCCCTCTACGGCTTGTTTCGGCTGCTCGGTTAGGCATCCGCGGCCGCCCAGCCAGCGCTGGCCTGCATCAAAACCGCGGCRAACCCCGCTCGCGACCAGGCCGGTGACGGCCAGCATGGCCGCGGTGTGAACACCAACCGCCGCGAGCGCGAGCGCCAGCGGCCCCGCGCCCTCCATCCCCGCCAGCGAGGCTTCTCCCGCGCACAGCGGAACCAGCGCCGGCACCAGCATCAGGCCCGCGCCATGCGCGCTGGCCATCATGAAAGACCCGAGTGCCAGCCCAGCCTTGCCGGCGGGTGCGCGTGCCGCCCCGGGGGTGCGGCGCGACAGGTGAAGCGCGGCGCAGGCGGCCAGCAGGCCGCCCGCGAGCACTTGCAGCGCGAAGCGGTCCATGGCCAGCCCCCACACCACCGCAGCGGCCACCAGCGCGACCGAAGCGGTGTGCCCGGCCGCGATCGGCAGCAGGGCCCGCAGCGCCTGCGCGCGGTCGCGCGAGCGCAGGCCCCAGGCGGCGGCCCAGGCCCAGCCATTGGCGGGGTTCAGCCCGTGAAGGGCGCCGACGCCCGCCACCGCCAGCCAGGGCCAAAGGTTTGACATGATGCTTGCGCCTGCCTGGGGCCGCTCAGGCTTTGTCGCTGCAGCATGCATGGGCCTCAGGCGCGGGGGTGAAGACGGCCTGGGTCTCGTAGCGGTCATGGTGGCGCATCCACTCCATCTTGTAGAAGGTGTCGCGCTCGTCGCGGCCCTTGGGGGCGAGGTCCAGCATGGGGTAGGTGCCGATCATGACTTCCACACCGCGCCCATAGGTCGAGTAGGTGTGAAAAATCCGGCCTTCGCTGTCCTTGTAAAACAGGCTGATGCCGGGCGCTTCTTCGGCCGGGAATTCCACCATGCCGTAGTTGTAGTTGACGGTGCCGTTGACACGATCCTCCGGTTTGAAGCTCACGTGGAAGTCGTAGTTGAAGTCGCTGCCGTTGGACGACACCCATTTGAACTTCCAGCCCATGCGACTGTGAAAGCGCGCTATCTCGGGCAGCGTCGCGCGCGACACCGCCACGAAGCTGATGTCGCGGTGCTCCAGGTGGATCTTCATGCCGTCGGTATGGTCGGCCATGAAGGAGCAGCTCGGGCAGCCCTGCTCCCAGCCGGGGCCGAACATGAAGTGCTGCACCATCAACTGGCGCCGGCCTTCAAACAAATCGGCCAGCGAGCGTTTGCCTTCGGGCGTGTCGAAGACATAGTTTTTCTCGACATGGACCCAGGGCAAGGCGCGGCGCTCGCTGGCGATGCGGTCGCGCAGGCGTGTGWGTTCCTTCTCCTGCGCCAGCAGCGTCTTGCGCTCGGCCAGCCAGGTGTCCCTGGAGACGACGGCGTGGTTCAGGGTGGGTGTTTCGGTGGTGGGGCTGTTCATGCTGTTCTCCTGGATAGGTGGGTTGAATGAGTGGGTTGGGATGGGTGGCGGGAAGGTTTGCGCTCAGGCGCTGGCGACTTGTTCACGCTGCATGGCCGCCTGCACGGCGGGCCGGCCGGCAATGCGCGCCTGGAAGGCCAGCAGATGGGGAAAGGCCGACAGGTCCAGCTTGACGAATTCCGCCCAGCGCGTGACCACAAACAGGTAGGCGTCGGCCACCGTGAAACGCTCACCCAGCAGGAAGGGCGCGCGGCCCAGCGCGGCGTCCAGCAGCCCGTAGTGTTTGTGCAGATGGGCCATGCGCGCGCCGCGCACTTCATCACTGCAAGCCGGGTTGAACAGCGGCATGTACGCCTGATGCARTTCTGAGTTGATGTAGCCCAGCATTTCCTGCAGGCGGTAGCGCGCCATGCTGCCGCTGGCGGGCGCCAGCTGCGCATCGGGTTTCAGGTCGGCCAGGTATTGCACGACGGCCGGGCCTTCGGTCAGCACGCTGCCGTCGTCCAGCCGGAGGGCGGGCACCAGGCCCTTGGGGTTGATGGCGAGATAGTCTTCACCGTGCTCGGTGCGCTTGGCGACCACGTCAACCTTCACGAGTTCAAAGGGCAGGCCGAGCTCGGTGGCCACGATGTGCGGCGACAGCGAGCAGGCGGAGGGGGAGTAGTACAGCTTCATGGTTTTTTCTCCTTGGCTGGGTAAGCCGTTTTCAGGGTTGGTTTGCGTTGCGTCGGTCAAAGCGCTGCCCGACCCGTGCTGGAAACAGGTGCGCTCGGTATCGGTCCAGGGACCGAAGGGGGTTGCCAGCGCGGCGGCCTATGCCTTGCGCGCTGTGTTCACTGCGGCCTAGGCGGGCTATGCTCTCTTGGGCCGCCGCACGGCGCGGACTTTTCCGCTCTTGCCGCCGCCCGCGTAAAACAGGTCGGCGCCGTCGGACTCCAGCCCGCTGACGCCCGCGCCTGGCGGCATCTGGAGCCGCTCCATCACGGCGCCGCTCTGGGGGTCGATGCGGCGGATCTCGCTCTCGTCGCCCTCCCAGGTGCCGTGCCAGAGTTCGCCGTCCACCCAGGTTACGCCGGTGACAAAGCGGTTCGATTCAATCGTGCGCTGGATGGCGCCCGTTTTCGGGTCGACCTGGTGGATACGGCGGTCGCGGTACTGGCCGACCCACAGGCTGCCTTCGGCCCAGGTCAGGCCCGAGTCGCTGCCGCTGCCGGGCGCCGGGATGGTCGCCACCACCTTGCCGGTGGCCGGGTCTATCTTGTCGATGCGCGACTCGGCGATCTGGTAGAGGTGTTTGCCGTCGAAGGCGGTGCCGGCGTCGCCCGCGCAGTCCAGCGTGCGCGTCTGCTCGCCGCTGGCGGGGTCGAAGGCGATCAGTTTCGCGCCCGCGGCAGCCCAGACACGCTGGCCGTCATGGGTGACGCCGGCGATGTCATCCACGCCGGGGAAGCCGTATTCGCGCACGATCTCGGCGGGGCGGGCCTTGGGCTCGGGGGTTTGCTTGAGGGTCTTGCCTGTCATCGCTGCTCCTTGTCGCGCCGTGAATCAGCGCCATGGAAGTAACTCTATCCAATCGGCAGCGAAGCGGGGAGTAACAAGATCGTCGTGAATCCGGCCAGCGGCGGTGCCAGCCAGCGCTGCGCCCGCGCCCGGCCCAGGGAGCGCACCCGACCCTCCTCCTCCAGCTCGGCCAGTGCGCGCTGCACCGTGCGCTGGCTGTCCCCCAGCGCCAGCGCCAGCGCCGAGGTGGACCAGGCCGCGCCGTCGGACAGCAGCGCCAGCAGCGAAGCCTGGTCACCGTCCAGCGGTGGCGCCAGCACGACGACGTCGCGCCCGCCCAGCGGCTTCACGATAAAACCCCGACCGGTCGCCTCAATGGCCGCGAGCGGCTTGACGATCGCGCGCAGCCGGCCTATCTCGACCCGGAGGCGCGCCCTGTGGGTTTCATCCGGGTGCCGGGTGCGGAACACGCGCGCGATCAAGGCCTCGCGCTCGGCATCGCCGGGCCAGGCCTCGGCCAGCGCGCGGGCCAGCGCGAACAGCACGGGCCGGCGCGCCAGCGGCCGCCATTGCTCGCCGGCGCCCAGCCCGTGCCGGCAGGCATCGACCACCAGCGCGTCCGAGGCCAGCAGCGCCGACACCTCGTCAAGCCGCAGCGCCTGCTCGCCGCCCAACGTGAGCCGCCGCGCCGCGGGCCTGTCGAGCGCGGCCCGCGCCTCCGCCACCTCGGCCTGCAGGGCAGGCACCTGCGCACGTTCGGCCGCCGCCTGCGCGCGTGCCAGCGCCATGCGCGCCTCGCCGACGTGGAGTGAACGCAAGGACAGCTCGGCCGCGGTCAGCTCGGCTACCGCCCTCAGCGAAGGCCGCAGGCCGCGCGCGTCCAGCTTCGCCAGCGCGGCCCTGGCCTCGTCGAGCCGGCCCAGCAGCAAATACCGCCGCGCCGTGATCAGCCAGGCCTGCAGCGCATTGGCATGGTCGGCATGCGCCTCCAGCGTGGCCGAGGCCGCCGCCAGCGCGCGCGGCGAGCCGGCAAAGTCACGCATGGCCAGCGCCACCTCGGCCTCGGCCACCACGCAACGCGCGCGCGAAAGTTCTTCGTGTGCACCGAAACCCCGGGCCGCGCGCCGCAGCAGTTCACGCGCACGCGGGTGCTCACCCAGCTGGGCCATGGCAATGCCGCGCAAGGCCAGCGCCGGCGGGTCGTCGCGCAGGGCCACCCGCTTGAGGGCGCCCAGCGCGTCACCCGCGGCCAGCGCGCGCGAGGAAGCGCTGATCAGGGAATCCATGGGCGTAGCCTACACCGCCCGCCGGTCGCGTTGATCTGGATCAAGGGCCGCACGCCCCGCCCTCCGTAAACTTTTCGCATCGGACAGCGCCCCGAGGTGGAGCGCGCCGCCATGCCCCCAAAAAAAGGAAAAACCCGTGCGCAGCAATCTCCCGGTGACCGATGTCGAATACGCCATGCAGGACGGCAAGCCCATCGTCTCCAAGACCGACCTGAAAGGCAGGATCACCTACGTCAATCCCTACTTCGTCGAGGTCAGCGGCTACGCCGAGGAGGAGTTGCTGGGCGCGCCGCACAACCTGGTGCGCCACCCGGACATGCCGCCCGAAGCCTTCGCCGACCTGTGGGACACGCTCAAGGACGGCATCCCGTGGACCGGCATGGTCAAGAACCGGCGCAAGAACGGCGACCACTACTGGGTCAACGCCAACGTCACGCCGGTCATGGAGAACGGCCGGGCCACCGGCTATATGTCAGTGCGCAACAAGCCCAGCCGGGCGCAGGTCGAGGCGGCGGACCAGCTCTACCGCCGCATCATGGCCGGGCAGGCGGACGGCATCGCCCTGCGGCAAGGCCGGGCGATGCGCACCGGCCTGGCCGGCGCCTTTGCCGCGCTGAAAAATGTATCGATACGCGCGCGCATGGGCACCGCGCTGCTGGCGATGGTTGCGCTGTATACCGGCATGGGCTGGGCCGGCATCACGGCATCGGACGGCGCCGCGGCCGGCTGGTTTGCCGGCGCCGCCGCCCTGGGCGTGGCCGGCGCGCTGTGGACGGCTTATTCGCTGCACACCGGCATCGTGCTGCCGCTGCGCGCCGCCACCCGGGCCGCGCGTACCATCGCCGGCGGCGACCTGTCGGGCAAGCTGGAAACGCAGCGCGGCGACGACGTGGGCCAGTTGCTGCGCGCCCTGCAGCAGATGAACGTGAACCTGGTCGCCATCATCGGCGACGTGCGCGCCAACGTGGCGTCCATGGGTATCGCAACCAGCGAGATCGCCGCGGGCAACATGGATTTGTCGAGCCGCACCGAAACCCATGCCTCGAGCCTGGAGGAAACCGCCGCCAGCATGGAGCAGTTCTCCGCGACGGTGAAACAGAATGCCGACAGCGCGCTGGAAGCCAACCGGCTGGTGGTGTCGGCTTCCGAGGTGGCGGCCAGGGGCGGCGATGCGGTCGCCCGTGTGGGCGCAACCATGGACGACATCCACGATTCGGCGAACCGGATCGCGGGCATCATCGGCGTGATCGACGGCATCGCCTTCCAGACCAACCTCCTGGCATTGAACGCGGCGGTGGAAGCCGCGCGCGCCGGGGAACAGGGCAAGGGCTTCGCGGTGGTCGCCTCGGAAGTGCGCAGCCTCGCGCAGCGTTCGGCCGGCGCGGCCAGGGAAATCAAGTCACTGATAGGCGATTCGGTCAAAAAGGTGGAACTGGGCAACTGCCTGGTCAGCGAGGCGCGCCAGACCATGACGGAAATCATGCAGTCGGTGCAGGGCGTGACCACCATCATGGGCGAAATCACCGCCGCCAGCCGCGAGCAGAGCAGCGGCATAGACCAGGTCAACCAGGCGGTCTCGCACATGGACAAGGCCACGCAGCAGAACGCGGCCCTGGTGGAGCAGGCCGCCGCGGCCGCGGCCAGCCTGGACGAGCAGTCAGTGCAGCTGTCGCGCGCGGTCTCGGTGTTCCAGCTGAGCCGGGACGCCGCGCGCACCGCCAGGCCGGCCCTGGCCGCGTGAGGCCCCGGCAGCCCTGTTTTTAATCTGCGCAAATCTGTGTCATCTGCGGATGATTTCTTTCTCCACAGATTTCGCAGATTTACGCAGATAAAGAAACCATGATGTGAGGTCCTGTGTTCAGCAGGACGTTCACAGAACCTAGCTGCAACTGCTCCCCGCCTGGGACTTGCTGCCATCCACGAGCACCACGCCTTTGTCCAGGAGGGGTTTGACCTTTGCCATGAAGAGCGCCAAATCTTGTGGCGTGTCGCTCCCCGGCATCGACACCTCGATAAGCCGGCCCTGGGGAAGCTGCCACTCCTCCACCTTGAACACGCCGACGGTGACGCGCTTCATGCGATTCTTGCATCCCATCGATGTCGCACGCATGGCCTCAGGGAAATCGAGTACCTTCTTCTTCGTTTCACGCTCACAGGACACCGAATAGGCCCGGCCGGGTTGAAGCGTCTGGAGCACTGATATGTCGGTCTCCACCTTGACGTTCGTATCCTTGCCCAGCGCGCAGGCAGCCTTCGTGTCAAAGCCGCTGTCAAAGGCTTGCGGACTGCGGTATTTCAGCGTCAGTTCGACCTTGCCGTCGGACCGGGTCCGCCGCCTGCCGATCGCCGGCGGGTTTGCGGGCACCGGAGGTGCAAGCACCGTGAAGTACTCGACCTCATACTCCGTGACTTTGCGGCTGCCCTCCAGGCCCATCAGCGTCACCGCCTCATCCGCGGAAGCCGGCCCGCCGCTGCTCCAGCGCAACGCGAATTCCGCGCCGCCGGCCCAGGAGAGCACAGGCACCAGCAAGCACACCATGCAAGCGCCGCGCACAAAGGGTAAACAGGCGCCGGCAAAAGTTCGATATTTTTTCATCACTCACTCCATAGGTTGGAGACAATCCAAACACAGCGCTCGCGGCCCCTAGCCGCGCGGCTCGACACGGATTCCCGGTGCGTAGCAGACGCCCAGCACACCGGCTACCAGCTCGGACGACGCCTTCTGGAGGTGGTTGATGGCAATGTCCGCTGTGACGTACGCCTGCAAATTGCCCAGCGCTTGGCCTGCGCTTGCCCAGATCGGAGCGAAATCCTCCGTGAGCTTCTGCAGCCGGACACGCTGCTGCGCATTGCTGACCGCGGCTATCTTGAGCTCGGCGTTTCCAACTGTCAGCGCACTCGTCAATGTCCTGATGTCATTGAGGTTGCGCCCGAAATCGAAAACGGCCTCCTGGGACATTTCTGCGGYGGCAACCTTTCCGGCATTCCTGGCGAGGCTGTCGAGCAGTATTGGCAATTGCTGCGCTGCCGCGACGCGCGCAGTCGACTGGCGGCCCTTGCGTTCATTCGCCGCCACCTCCTGGGCCTGGCTGACCAGGACCAGTGACTCGCGAATCACATCGTGCAGGCCGTTCTGCACCGTCGGCAGGACATGGGGCTTCTCAAGAAGAATTTTCGCCGAATACCCCATACCGCCCACGAGAGGCGCAAGACGGTCGAGAGACGGCGGGAGATTGCCACCCATCAGTGTTCGCAGCGCGTCCATGTGCTGCTGGAGTTTCGGAAAGGCTTCAGCGTCGCCGGCCCGCGCGGATGCGAGCACCGGCCGCATTCCGCTGGCCTGGTCAAACACCTGGCAGGCAAGCTGTGCCTCAGGGCTCGTCTGCCTGATCTGGCCGTGAGCCGGTGCGGCGAGAAATGCGCATGCCGCCATCCCGGCGGCCACCCAGCGCCCTGCAATTTGTGAACGTGTCCGCATCGAGGCCTCCCCTGTTGTCCCTGTCGTATTTGTGGCCACTATAGCCGCGACCAAAACAATCCCCTGCGCTGGCGTGCTTTCCAGGGCCGGCGCGCCGGCCGGCACCCAAGCCCCGGCTTGGGGGCATTTTTCCCGGTCGCCGCTGCATTTTGTTACATACAAATCAGCTACGCTCTGGCTTCCCGAAGGAGAAGGAAACCGTGAGCCAAACAATGAAAAAAGCCGCCCTGGCACTGATCGCGGCGGTATCGCTGCATGCCCATGCCCTGCAAATCATCAGCCTTTCGCCCCAGGGCGAGATCGCGCGGGTGCGGCAGGTGGTCGCCAAGTTTGATGAGGGGGCCGTCAATTTCGGCGACCCGAAAGCGCCCGCACCGCTGTCGCTGAGTTGCAGCGACGCGCAGGCCACCAAGGGCTCGGGCCGCTGGATCAGCGAGCGCGAATGGGCCTTCGAGTTCGAGAACGACCTGCCGCCGGGCGTGAGCTGCTCGCTGAACGTGGTCGGCACCTTCAAGTCGCCCAAAAGCCAGCCCGTGGCCGGCCCGGCTTCCTACAAATTCAACACCGGCGGCCCGTTTGTGCAGAACCTGCGCCCCGGCACCTATGAGCGCATCGACGAAGAGCAGTATTTCCTGCTGCAGCTCAACGGCCCGGCCACGCTGCAAAGCATCCGCGACAACGTCTGGTGCGCGGCCGAAGGCCTGGGCGAGCGTGTGCCCGTCAAGCTGATCGACGGCAAGGAGCGCGAGGAGCTGCTCAAGTCGCAGGGCCAGGACAAGGCCGCGGCCAGGGAACCGCTGCGCTATGTCACGCTGGCCTGCAACCGCCGCCTGACGCCGGCCACCAAGGTGCAGCTGGTCTACGGCAAGGGCGTGAGCACCCCCAGCGGCGTGCCCAATTCGGTCGAAAAACGCTACAACTTCCAGGTGCGCGAGCCCTTCTCGGCTTCCTTCACCTGCGAGCGCGAGAACGCCCAGTCGGCCTGCCTGCCGATGCGGCCCATGACCTTGAACTTCAACGCCCCGGTGCCGCGCAAGCTGGCCGAAGGCATCCGCCTCAAGGGCGACAAGGACACGCTGAAGCCCTCTTTCGAGGACGGCAACAGCGACGGCGACAACGTGGTCACCAACCTGACCTTCAAGCCCATCTTTCCGGAACAGGCCCAGTTCTCGCTGGAACTGCCCAGCAACTTCAAGGACGCTTCGGGCCGCACGCTGCGCAATGCCGACAGCTTTCCGCTGAAGGTGGCCACGGGCGCGATGCCGCCGCTGGCAAAATTCGCCGCATCTCCCTTCGGCATCGTCGAACGTTTTGCCGAACCCAACACCAAGCCCGGTGACCCGGCCCTGCTGCCGGTGACGCTGCGCAATGTGGAAGCGGCCCTGCAGGTCAAGGGACTGGCGCCGGGCGCCCCGGCCGGCAAGGTCAGCGACCTGCAGCCGCGCACCGACGCCGACATCATTGCCTGGTTCCGCAAGGTGCAGCGCTACGACGAGTACGAAGTGCCGCGCAAAGCGGCCGCCGCCGACGTCAAGGGCCCGCTGCCCAAGGCGCTCGATTCGCAGGGCAAGGACTATGTGCAGTCGCGCATGCTGTCGCTGCTGGGCGGCCAGGCCGGCGTGAAGACGCTGGACCTGCCCAAGCCCGTGGGCGGCGACCCGCGCCCCTTTGAGGTCGTCGGCATCCCGCTGGCGCCCGGTTTCCACGTGGTGGAGATCGCCTCGCAGAAACTCGGCTCCTCGCTGCTGGACGAACGCCACGGCGCAAGCCGGACCATGTATGTGCGCACCTCGGCCCTGGTGACCAACCTGGGCGTGCATTTCAAGCTGGGCCGCGAGAACTCGCTGGCCTGGGTCACCACACTCGACAAGGGCATGCCGGTGGCGGGCGCCACGGTGCGCGTGTCGGGTTGCAACGGCACCGAAGTCGCCAAGGCCGTGACCAACGCGCAGGGCATCGCGAATTTCGCCGGCCTCTCGTCCGACCCGCCGCACTGCGCGGGCAGTGACTCCCGCGACGCCTACTTTGTCAGCGCCCGCAGCACGGTTGCCGGCGTCGAAGACCTGGCCTTTACCTGGAGCGACTGGCACAAGGGCATAGAGCCCTGGCGCTTCAACGTGCCCACCAGCCGCAGCGCCATGCCCGACGAGCGCGCGCACACGATATTCGACCGCACCTTGCTGCGCGCCGGCGAAACGGTGTCGAGGCCACCGGCGGCCTGAGCGCCGAGAACACCTTCGCCATCCCGCCGGCCGCCAAGCTCGGCGTCTATGAAGTGCAGCTCAAGGCCCCGAACGACAGCGGCAACGGCCGCGGCAACCGTGCCCGCAGCTTCACCAGCGGTCAGTTCCGTGTCGAGGAATTCCGCCTGCCGGTGCTCGAAGGGCGCATCAACCCGTCCGAGAAAAAAGCCCTCATCAACGTGAAGTCCGTGCCGACCGACGTGCAGATCAACTACGTCTCGGGCGGCGGCGCCGTCAACCTGCCGGTGCGCGTGTCGGCGCTGGTGCGCGCCAAATCGCTGAGCTACAGCGATTACGAAGAATTCAACTTCATGCCGCCGCGCATCAACCGCGACCAGGCCGCCAGGTCGGACGACGAAGAAGCCACCTCCTCGCAGGACCAGCGCGTGATCGCCGACAAGCTGCCGCTGACGCTGGACCGCAACGGCGCGGGCAAGCTCACCATCAACGACATCCCCACGCACCGACAGCCGCAAGAGCTGCTGATGGAAGCCACCTACGCCGACCCCAACGGCGAGGTGCAGACGATACGCAGCGTCTCCACCGTCTGGCCGGCCGCCGTGGTAGCGGGCATCAAGACCGAAGGCTGGGTTTCCTCCAGCCAGAAGATCAAGTTCCAGGCGCTGGCGCTGGACCTGGCGGGCAAGGTCGCCCCGGACGTATCGCTTGAGGTGAGGGCCGTGGCGCGCATCACCACCACCAGCCGCAAGCGCATGGTGGGCGGCTTCTACACCTACGACAACAAGACCGAGACCAAAGACCTCGGCAGCGTCTGCAGCGGCAAGAGCGATTCGCGCGGCCTGCTGCTGTGCGAAACCAAGCTCGGCGAGCCGGGCGAGGTCGAACTGATCGTGACCGCGAAAGACAAGGACGGCAACACCATACAGGCGGCCAGCAATGTCTACGTCACGCGCCAGGGCGAGCTCTGGTTCGGCGGCGAAGACCATGACCGCATGGACGTGCTGCCCGAAAAGAAAAGCTACCAGCCCGGCGAGATGGCCAAGTTCCAGGTGCGCATGCCCTTCCGCTTCGCCACGGCGCTCGTCGCGATCGAGCGCGAAGGCGTCATCGAGACCCAGGTGGTGCAGCTCAACGGCCAGGACCCTACCGTCAACCTGCAGATCAAGGATGGCTGGGGCCCGAATGTGTACGTCAGCGTGCTGGCCCTGCGCGGCCGCCTGCGCGAAGTGCCCTGGTACAGCTTTTTCACCTGGGGCTACAAGGCGCCGCGTGAATGGTGGACCTCCTTCTGGTACGAAGGCCGCGAATACGTGGCGCCCACCGCGCTGGTGGACTTGAGCAAGCCGGCCTTCCGCCTGGGCGTGGCCGAAATCCGCGTGGGCACCAAGGCCCACCAGCTCGATGTGAGCGTGAAGGCCGACAAGGAAAGCTACGCCGTGCGCGGCCAGGCCAAGATCACCATCACGGCCAAGCTGCCCAACGGCCAACCCGCCGCCAACGCCGAAGTGGCGCTGGCCGCGGTGGACCAGGCGCTGCTGGAGCTGATGCCCAACGACAGCTGGGATCTGCTGGGCGCGATGCTGCAGCGCCGCTCCTGGGGCGTGGAGACCTCGACCGCGCAGATGGAAATCATCGGCCGCAGGCACTACGGGCGCAAAGCCGTGGCGGCCGGCGGCGGCGGCGGGCGCAGCAACACGCGCGAACTGCTCGACACCCTGCTGCTGTGGAACCCGAACGTGGTGCTGGACGCCAAGGGCCAGGCCGTGGTGACGGTGCCGCTCAATGACGCGCTGACCACCTTCAAGATCGTCGCGGTGGCCGACGCCGGCACCGGCCTGTTCGGCACCGGCCAGACCTCCATCCGCGCCACGCAAGACCTGCAGATCATCAGCGGCCTGCCGCCGCTGGTGCGCGAGGACGACCAGTTCCGCGCGCAGCTGACCCTGCGCAACACCACCAAGGCGGCGATGAAGGTCGAAGTGAGCCCGCGCGCCACCCTGCTCGACTTGAAACCGCAGACCGTGGACATTCCCGCCGGTGAAGCGCGCGAAGTGGCCTGGATGGTCACCGCGCCCGCGCAGCTGGCGTTCACGCGCGCCGAAGCCATCCTGTGGGAGATCGAGGCGAAAGACACGATCACCGGCGCGCGCGACGGCCTCAAGGCGCGCCAGCGCATCATCCCGGCCGTGCCGCTGACGGTGCAGCAGGCCACGCTGGTACAGGTCGACGGCAGCTTCACGCTGGACGTGAACCCGCCGGCCGACGCCCTGCCCGGCCGCGGCGGCCTGAAGATGTCGCTGCAGCCCAAGCTGGCCGAAGGCATGGACGGCGTGCGTGATTATTTCGCGATGTACCCCTTCATCTGCCTGGAGCAAAAGACCAGCAAGTCGGTAGGCCTGCGCGACGCCAAGCTGTGGCAGACCGTGCTGGCGCAGCTGCCCAGCTACCTCGACAGCGACGGCCTTGCCAACTACTTCCCGCCGCGCGACGGCGAAGCGAGTCGCGGCAGCGATGCGCTGACGGCCTACCTGCTGGCCGCCACGCATGAGGCCTCGGGCATCAACCCGGCCTTCGCCCTGCCCGACGACGCGCGCGCCCCCATGGAGCGCGGCCTGATCGCCTTTGTGGAAGGCCGCATCCAGCGCGAGTTCTGGAGCCCGCGCAAGGACCTGGACGTGCGCAAGCTGGCCGCGCTGGAGGCGCTGTCGCGCTACGGCAAGGCCCAGGGCCGCATGCTGGGCAGCATCACCATCGCGCCCAACCAGTGGCCCACCCACGCGGTGATCGACTGGCTCAACATCCTCAAGCGCGTGGCCGACGTGCCGCAGCGCGAGCAGCGCATCGCCGAAGCCAACCAGGTGCTGCGTTCGCGCCTGTCCTTCCAGGGCACCAAGCTGGTCTTCAGCACCGAGAAGGACGACTACTGGTGGTGGCTGATGACCAACGGCGACGTCAACACCGCGCGCCTGATGCTGGCCGTGATGGACGACCCGGCCTGGAAGGACGACATGGGCCGACTGGCCAACGGCTTTATCGCGCGCCAACAAAAAGGCGCCTGGCACACCACCACGGCCAACCTCTGGGGCGGCCTGGCACTCGACAAGTTCTCGGCCAGGTTTGAAGCCACGCCGGTAGCCGGCGTGACCAAGGCGACGCTGGCAGCCGCCGCGGCCAGCGTGGACTGGGCCAAGGTCGACCGCGTCAAGCCCACCCACGCGGCCGGCGCGCCCAACCAGACCACCTTCTTCGGTGCACCCGCCTCGCCAGGCAACCTGCGCAACAACAGCATGTTCCTGCCCTGGGGCACGGCGCCCAAGGACACGCTGACGGTGACGCACCAGGGGCCAGGCAAGCCCTGGCTCACGCTGCAGTCGATCGCGGCCGTGCAGCTGAAGGCGCCTTTCAACGCCGGCTACCAGATCAAGAAGACCATCACGCCCGTGGAGCAGGCCGTCAAAGGCATCTACACGCGCGGCGACGTGATCCGCATCTCGCTGGAAGTCAACGCCAGCGCCGACATGACCTGGGTGGTGATCAGTGACCCGGTGCCCGGCGGCGCGACCATCCTGGGCGGTGGCCTGGGCCGCGATTCCGAAATCGCGACCGGTGGCGAGAAGAAGACCGGCGCGGGCTGGCCTGCGTTTGAAGAGCGCAGCTTCGAAGCCTTCCGCAGCTACTACGAATACCTGCCCAAGGGCGTGGTAAAGATGGAATACACGGTGCGCCTGAACAATGTCGGCGACTTCGCCTTGCCGCCGAGCCGCGTGGAAGCCATGTATGCGCCCGAGATGTTTGGCGAGGCGCCGAATGCGCGGGTGAAGGTGGAGGCGGCGAAGTGAAGCTTGCCTTCTATGCGGTTCACGCCTTCATGCTGCTGGGCGCCAACCTGGCTTTGGCGCAGTTCAGCACGCCCGCCGAGGGTGAATATGTGATCAGCGACGGGGCGTGGGGAACGCTGCAGGTTCAGCCCCGCGGGAAGTTCAGGATAGAAACCATAGGCGCCAACGGCCACATCTGTGAACTGGATGGCGTGATCACCAACGGCAAATCAAAGCTGGAAAAATCCGCGTGCCAGGTCAGTTTCAAAGCCGACGGCCAGAACGTCAACGTCGCGACCAATGAGTCCGACGCATGCAGGGATTTTTGCGGCATGCGGGCCTGGTTTGAAGGGCTTTACCGCAAGCCTCCGCCGCTTTGCGTGAGCAAGAGCATCCGGGCTTCCCGGAAAAAATTCAAGGAAGAATACGTCGCCAAGAACTACAGTGCCGCCCTGGCCACGATCGAACCGGTTGCCACGCAGTGCAAACAGTTCCTCTTCTGGACCGAATCGGGATGGATATTGAACGACCTCGCCCTGACGCAGTTCAAACTGGGTGACCGCGCCGGCTGCATCCGGACCTTGCAGGGTCTGGCCCCGGATGCCGCGCTGTCCGATGAGGAAATCAAAGGAAACTACCCGCCGACCGATGCCGACATGTACCTGCCGGTGGTGCGGGCCACCCGGACCAACCTGAAACTTTGCACCAAGCGATGAATCGCAAGCCGACGCGTGTCTTCGCCAGCCTGGCACTGATCTTGTTTCTAACAGGTGGCGTGAGTTCGGCCGCCCATGCCGTCGCCACCTTTGACGAAGTCAAGCGCGACTTTAAGCCCTCCGACACCGTCGTGCTGGACCGCAACGGCGAAGTCCTCCAGCGCCTGCGCACCGACAGCGCCGTGCGGCGCGGCCAGTGGGTGGCGCTGCCCGATGTGTCGCCGGCCCTGCGCACGGCGCTGGTGCTCAGCGAGGACAAGCGTTTTTACGAGCACAGCGGTGTCGACTGGCGCGCGGTCTCCAGCGCGGCCTGGGGCAATTTGTGGAACACCAAGACGCGCGGCGCCTCCACCATCAGCATGCAGCTGGCCGGGCTGATGGACGAAGACTGGCGTGCCGGCGCGGGCGGGCGCAGCCTCACACAGAAAGTCGGGCAGACGGTGTCGGCCCGGATCCTGGAGGCGCGCTGGCGCAAGGACCAGATCCTGGAGGCCTACCTGAACCTCGTGCCTTTTCGCGGCGAGATGGTGGGCATAGACGCGCTGAGCCGCACGCTGTTCGGCAAAGCCGCGCACGGGCTGGATGAGCGTGAGGCGGCGATCGCGGCCGCGTTGGTGCGCGCGCCCAATGCCAAGGCCGTGCAGGTCTCGCAGCGGGCTTGCGGCGTCTTGAAGATCATGCAGGCGCCGGCGAAAGTGGATTGCGAGGGGCTGGATCTGTTTGCCGCGGCCGCGTTGCAGCGAAAAGCCTTTGATGCGAGTGAAGGGGTGGCGCCGCACCTGGCGCGCAGGCTGCTGGCGCTTCGCGCGGCCTCAGCCCAAACCGCTCCCAAAGGGACGGGAGGCAACAGCCTTGAACGCGGCGAATCCGCCTTGCTCCCACTCCCCCCGGCAGAGGGCGGGGTTGAGGGCGCCCCGAATTCCAGGAGCCAGACTGTCCGCTCCACCCTGCGCGCCCCGCTGCAACGCTTTGCCGTGCAAACCCTGACCCAGCAGCTGCGCGAACTGCGCGGCCGCCACGTCGAGGACGGTGCCATCGTGGTGCTGGACAACGCCACCGGCGAGGTGCTGGCCTGGGTCGGTTCCTCAGGTGAACTGAGCGACGCGGCCGAGGTCGACGGCGTGACGGCCTTGCGCCAGCCGGGCTCCACGCTCAAGCCATTTTTGTACGCGCAGGCGATGGCCGAGCGGCGCATCACCGCGGCCTCGCTGCTGGAGGACTCGTCCTCGCAGATCCAGACGGCCGGCGGCCTCTACATCCCGCAGAACTACGACCGGCAGTTCAAGGGCCTGGTGTCGGCGCGCACCGCGCTGGGCGCCTCGCTCAACGTGCCGGCCGTGCGCACCCTGGTCATGGTCTCGCCAGACGCCTTCCAGAAGCAGCTCAAGGCCGTAGGCCTGCCGCTCAAGGAATCGGGCGACTACTACGGCTACAGCCTGGCGCTGGGCAGCAGCGAGGTCTCGCTGCTGGCATTGACCAACGCCTACCGCACGCTGGCCAACGGCGGGCGCTACAGCGCGCCCTCGCTCGCGAAGAACCCCAAGCCGGTGTTCAGGCCGGCACTGGACCCACGCGCCGCCTTTATCGCGACCGACATCATCGCCGACCCGCTGGCGCGCGCGCGCACCTTCGGCACCGACAGCATCCTGGCCACGCGCTTCTGGACGGCCGTCAAAACCGGCACCAGCAAGGACATGCGTGACAACTGGGCCATGGGTTTCTCGCAGCGCTACACCGTGGGCGTGTGGGTGGGCAACGCCAGCGGCGCGCCCATGTGGGACGTGAGCGGCACCAGCGGCGCGGCGCCCATCTGGGCGGCGCTCATGAATTACCTGCATAAAACCGAGCGCAGCCGCGCGCCGGCACCGCCCGCCGGCCTGGTGCAAAGCCGCACGCAGTTCAGCCCCCAGGGCGGCACGCCGCTGGAGGCGGCGCGCAGCGAGTGGTTTATCCAGGGCACCGAGCAAGCGGTGTTCGCCTCGAATTCGGCGGCCGGCGATGCCCGCCCCAGCAAAGCCTCAAGGTCCGCCAAAAAAGCCGCGACCGAGCCCGACGCCCCGCCGCGCATCACCGCGCCGGCCTCGGGCACCATCATCGCGCTGGACCCGGACATCCCGCCCAAACACCAGCGCATCAGCTTCAGCGCCGAAGGCCGCGGCACACGCTGGCTGATGGACGGCAAGGAGTTCGCGCGCGGGCCGCAGGCCCAGTGGCTGCCCTGGCCGGGCCGGCATGTGGTGCAACTGGTCGATGCCGGCGGCAAGGTCGCCGACGAGATCAAGTTCGAAGTGCGCGGCGCTGGTGTGCGCGAAGCCAGCGCGCGCGGCGGCACAGCTGCGGCACGCTGACCTTCACCCCCTATCCGGCACCATCGACATCATCGAGACCACCGCGCCCGCCATGCCTGATCCCCAACCCGCCCTGCCGTTCCCTTCTTCACCCGGCACACGGCGCCTCTCCCGGGCCCTGGCTGTGCTGTGGGTGGCGCTGTGTGTGCTGGCGGCCGGTCCTGCCCTGGCGGCGCCGGCCCGTGCCGCGCAGATCGCCGCACCGGTCGATGCCGCACAGGCCGATGCTGCGCAGGTAGCCGCACCCGCCGACGCCGCGCAGGTGCACGTGCAGGTGCCGCCTTACAGCGCGCGCGTGCTCGACACCACCGGCACGCTGAACACCGCACAGATCGCRGCCTTGAACGAACAGATCCTGGCGATCGAAGCAGACACACGGGCCGCAGTGGTCGTGTTTATGCTGCCGACCACGGGTGAAGACTCCATTGAGGAATACGCCACGCGCGTGTTCGAGAAATGGAAACTCGGCGACACCCAGCGCGATGACGGCATCCTGATTCTGGTGGCGCTGGAGGACAGGCGCATGCGCATCGAAGTGGGCCAAGGCCTCGAGGGCACCGTGCCAGACGTGCTGGCGGGCCGCATCATCGACCAGGACATGAAGCCGCGCTTTAAGCGCAACGACTACGGCGGCGGACTGGAAGCGGCCATCAGCCACATCGGGGCGCTGCTGCGAGGCGACATTGAGCCCCCAGACGCGAGTCCCGGTGGCGTCACGCATTTTGGCTGGGCGTTTTTTGCGTCACTGCTGTGGGGTTTCGCCGTGGGTGTGGCCCGCGCGCTCTACCGCTGGAAGTGGCAGCTGACGGTCGGCGTGCTCGCCGCGATGCCCCTGGTGGCGGCGCTTGCCCTGAAGAGTCCCGGCATCGCGGCCATCCTGCTCACTTTCCCGGTGCCGCTGGCGTTCGCGCTGGGTTTCGGCTGCGGCCGCTCCCGCACGGTGCGCAGGATTACCGGTGGTTTTGCGCTGGTGGTGTGCCTGATGGTCGGCACTGCCTTTGTGGTGGGCGCCAAGACCTTCGGGCTGGGCCTGCTCTATGCCGCGGGGGGCGCCATCGGCTGCCTGCTGCTGGGCCTGGTCGGCGCGGGTGCTTACATGGCCTGGAAGCGCAGCTTGCTGGAGTTTGGCGTGCGCTGCGCCGTGGTGGCCGGCATTGTGGGCTATGTGGCCTTCCAGAATCAGCCGGACTTGCTCTTTCTTGACTGGGAATCCTGGCTGCCCACCGGGGTTGCGGCCGGGCTGGCCCTGCTGTTTGGTTTCTTCCCTGGCAGCGTCAGCACCAGCAGCGGGGGCGGCAGCTCATCGAGCAGCAGTTCCAGCTCCAGCTCGAGTTCCAGCAGCCGCAGTTCGTCGGGCGGCTCCAGCAGCGGCGGCGGCGCCTCCGGCAGCTGGTAAAACTGGTGAGCTGGTAAGAGAACGGCCCTGGCCGGGGCCGGCGCCCCGTATTGAAATAATTTGAGGCCCGCCAAAATTTATTCAATCGGCTGGCGGCCCAAACCCTTAGCATTGGGCAACTGAGGAGACTATCGCCGTGCCCGTGATCACCAATATTGAGGACCTGCGCGTCCTGGCCAAAAAGCGGGTGCCCCGCATGTTTTACGACTACGCCGATTCCGGCTCGTGGACCGAAAGCACCTACCGCGCCAACGAAAGCGACTTCCAGAAGATCAAGCTGCGCCAGCGCGTCGCCGTCAACATGGAAAACCGCAGCACGGCGACCACCATGATCGGCCAGCCGGTTGCCATGCCGGTCGCCATCGCGCCCACGGGCCTGACGGGCATGCAGCACGCCGACGGCGAAATCCTGGGCGCCCGCGCCGCCAAAAAATTCGGCATCCCCTTCACGCTGTCGACCATGAGCATCTGCTCCATCGAAGACGTCGCGGCAGGCACGGACCGCCATCCCTTCTGGTTCCAGCTTTACGTGATGAAGGACCGCGCCTTTATCGAAAGCCTGATAGACCGCGCCAAGGCGGCCAACTGCTCGGCGCTGGTGCTCACGCTGGATTTGCAGATCCTCGGCCAGCGCCACAAGGATTTGAAGAACGGCCTGAGCGCCCCACCCAAGCCCACGCTCTCCACCATCCTCAACCTCATGACCAAACCTCGCTGGGGCCTGGGCATGCTGGGCACGAAACGCCACGGCTTCGGCAACATCGTGGGCCACGTCAAGGGCGTGGAAAACATGGGTTCGCTTTCGGAGTGGACGGCCAAGCAGTTCGACCCCGCGCTCAACTGGGGCGACGTGGAATGGATCAAGAAACGCTGGGGCGGCAAGCTGATCCTCAAGGGCATCCAGGACGTCGAGGACGCGAAGCTCGCCGTCAATTCAGGCGCCGACGCGCTGATCGTCTCCAACCACGGCGGCCGCCAGCTCGACGGCGCCATGTCCTCCATCTCCTGCCTGCCCGAGATCGTCGCCGCCGTCGGCAACCAGATCGAGGTGCACATGGATGGCGGCATACGCTCCGGCCAGGACGCGCTCAAGGCCGTCGCCCTGGGCGCCAAGGGCACCTACATAGGCCGCGCCTTCCTCTACGGCCTGGGCGCCATGGGTGAAGAAGGCGTGACCAAGGCGCTGCAGATCATCCACAAAGAGCTGGACCTGACCATGGCTTTTTGCGGGCGCACGGACATCAAGGCGGTAGACACCAGCATCTTTGTGCCGGGTACTTACTGAGGCGTGGCTGGCCTCGGCGGACTGCCGCTTCACCCCGGCTGCAACTGCCCCCGCCGCCAGGCCCCCGGCGGCTGCCCCGTCGCGCGTTTGAAGGCGCGTGAAAACGCCGCCTCCGAGTCATAGCCGACTTCCAGCGCGATCGCCGCCGCGCTCAGGCGGCCTTCGCGCAGCAGGCGGGCGCCGCACTGCATGCGCCAGCTGGTCAGGTACTGCATGGGTGCCATGCCCGTCAGCGTGACGAAGCGTTCGTGCAGGGCCGAGCGGGACAGCCCCACACGGCTGCCCAGTTCCTCCAGCGTCCAGGGCTGGGCCGGGTCGCCGTGCATCAGCGTGATGGCGCGGCCGACCTGGCGGTCGCGCAGCGCGCCCAGCCAGCCCCGGGCTTGCTCCGGCAGCGAATCCAGGTAGCGCCGCGCGCCGTCGACAAACACCATCTCGCTGACCCGCTGCAGCAGCGCCGCGCCGCCCGGGCGTCGGTTGACGGATTCGGATACCGCCTGTTCCAGCATGGGCGCCACCCAGGCGCCTACGCCCTCGGCGGGCAGGTGAAGCAGCCTTGGCAAGGCGTTGATGAGCGGGTTGAAAGGCTTGAGGTCGCAGGCGATGAAACCGCACRGGATGACGGTGCTGGCGTCCTCCAGCGGCAGGCCCAGGCCGGCCTCGAACATGCCGCCGCGGTAGGTGATGGGGATGGGCTTGGGGTCGTCGCGCATCCTGAACAGCCAGTCGTCCTGCTCGGCCGGCGCCAGGCCGGGCGCGCTGGACACCACATGCGCGTCGCCATGCGGCAGCATCACGATGTCGCCCTCGCGCATGCGCAGCGGCGGCTCGCCGTCGACCGCCACCCAGCCCTCGCCCTTGAGGAACAGGTGGTACTCGRTGACATGCTCGGCGCCCGGCATCAGCACCGGCGCCATTTCACTCGAATGCGGCGCCTGCGCCGACCACTGGTCGCGGCAGCTGACGTGAAAGAAGACGGAGCCGCGTAGCCGCACGCTGCGCAGCACGTCGGAGAGGGGGTCGAGCGCGCTCATGGCGCTGGTATCGCCGCAATGGCGGATTCAATGGCGGACTTTCGGTCAAGCCGTGGCGACGTCGGGTCAAGCGCCAAACGGGGCCGGCCTCGACCATGGACACACCGGCAAGCCCTATGCCGGCATCCATCCCCTCCAAAGGTATCCAACATGACATCCATCACCGCCACCCCCGAAAAACCGGCCGCCGCACCGGACTATGCCGCGATCAAGCAGCGCCAGCAAGCCACCTGGGCCAGCGGCGACTACACCATCGTAGGCACCACGCTGCAAATCGTGGGAGAGACGCTCGCCGAAGCGGTCGACGTGCGCGCCGGCGAACGAGTGCTGGACGTCGCGGCAGGCAATGGTAACGCCACGCTGGCCGCGGCGCGGCGTTTTGCCGA
The DNA here is from genome assembly GCF_056405515.1 of Polaromonas sp. P1_G2. Lineage (NCBI taxonomy): Bacteria > Pseudomonadati > Pseudomonadota > Betaproteobacteria > Burkholderiales > Comamonadaceae > Polaromonas > Polaromonas sp. P1_G2. Next base: position 7,572 of record NZ_JBFUBY010000047.1, on the reverse strand, counting down.
GGTGACCTCGACCGACTATGTCCAGGCCCTGCTGGACAAGGGCCGAGCCCGCGCCGCCGCCGAAGGCCTGGCCGTGCGCTTCGAGGTCGCCGACGCGGAAGCCCTGCCCTACGAGGCCGGCAGCTTCGACGTCGCGCTGTCGACCTTCGGCGTGATGTTCGCGCCCGACCATGCCAGCGCCGCGCGCGAGATGCTGCGCGTGGTGCGCCCGGGCGGCCGCATCGGCATGGCCAACTGGACGCCCGACGGCTTCATCGGCCGACTGTTCAAGATCATCGGCACCCATGTGGCACCGCCCGCGGGTGTTCGCTCGCCGGCGCTCTGGGGCACCGAGGCGCACCTGGTCTCGCTGTTCGGCCCGCGTGCCAGCAACATCCAGGTCGAGCGCAAGATGTTCTCGTTCCGCTACCGCTCGGCCGCGCATTTTGTGCAGGTGTTCCGCGACTTCTACGGCCCAACCCACAAGGCCTTCGGCGCACTGGATGCGGGCAAACAGGCGGCGCTGGAGCGCGACATCCTGGCATTGCTCAATGAACTCGACGTCGGCAAGGGCCGTGGCCTGGTTGTGCCCAGCGAGTACGCCGAAACCGTGATCACCGTGGCCTGATGAGCCTAGAGGAAACAACATCTCGGCCGAGGCCAACAAGCAATTGGTGCAAGCGATCTTTGCCGAGCTCGAAACCGGCAAGGGTGCGCTCTTCGCAGCCACCCTTGCCGACGACGTCGTCATGCGCGTCACGGGACAGTACAGTTGGTCCCGCAGCTTCACGGGCAAGGAGGCCGTGATGCGCGACCTATGGCTATGTCCGCAGCTTGGTCAAACAAGGCTCGCGGACCATTCCGCTGCACATCTTCGCGGACGGAGACCATGTCATCGTGGAGGCGCGCGGCGCCATGACGACCATGGCGGGGGAAACCTGCGACAACGAGTACTGCCTCATCTACCGGTTTTCAGGCGGCAGGATTGTCGAGATGCGGGAGTATTGCGATTCGGTGCTTTGCGAGGCGCGGCTTGGGCTGTATCAGGCGGGTAAGGGGGCAATCTCATACTCCATCGCATACGAATGCTTTCCGTCGGCAATCTGGATGCTCAGCGTGCCGCTCAGGCCTGTGAGTTCATCGGTCCCTGAATCGGGCACCACGCTGACGCTTAAATGCGGCGCGCCGCGGTTCATGGTGCCGCTGTGCTGAAGCACAAAGCTGCCGCTTTTGCCGTGCAGCGTGCCGGTCACGCGCTCCATCGCGACATAACCGGCCGAGCCTTTGACGGCGGTGCCGGCGCTCAGCATCTCGCCTTTGCTGGTGGCCTGCAGGTCGCCGCTGAAAGTCTTGTTGATGGACAGCCGCCCCATCAGCGGGCCGGCATCGGCATTCGCCAGCGATTGCGGCACAAGATTGACTTCAAAACTTCCGGTGGCATGGGAGGGCATGGCGTTGACTTTCGATAAGAGGGATTGGCAAGCCGGCCATGATGCCAGAGCGCGACGGCCTCCGGCGGCCGTTTACGCGTGCTTACCGCTGCCCGAACGGCCTGGCCGGCACCGTCTGCAGATACGCATACAGCGCCTGCGCGTCGACGTCGTTGAGCGCGCGCAGCGATTCAAAAGGCATCACGGTGATGGGCGTGCCGTCGGGGCGCTTGCCACTGCGCAGCATGGCGACAAAGACGCCCGCGTCCTTGTAGCGCGGCATGGCGCTGCCGTCGCCGGGTGTCAGGTTGGCGGCGGGCGCCCAGTCGGGCGGACCACCGGGAATCTTGCCGCCGGCCAAGGTCGCGCCGTGGCAGCCTATGCACATATTGGCAACATAGGCACCATGCGCGGCGGTCACGCCTTCGGCAATCGGTTTGGCGGGTGGCAGGGTGTGGTCGATTTTTTGCGCGGCGTCCTTGATGGCATCAAAGGCGTAAAGCACCCTGACCGGCAGGGGCAGGTCCAGCACGGCGGCGGCGCCGAGTTTCGGAGGCAGAGCCTTGACGTAGGCGACCAGCGCGCCCAGGTCCTCGTCGGTCAGGCGGTTGTAGTCTTCGCTGGGCATCACGAAAACCGGGCGGGCGTCGGGCTTGACGCCGTGGCGCAGGGTGCGCACCCAGTCCTCGGGCGTGTAGCGCGCCACCACATTGCCCTCGCCGGGCGTGATGTTGGGGCCGGCCAGGCGCATGCCCTTGCCGTCGTTCATGAATTCCCGGCCCGCGCCGCCGGCGCCGTGGCAGTCGGCGCAGCCGCGCGAGTTGTACAGGTAGGCGCCGCGCTCCAACGCCTGGGCGGTGGCGGGGATGGCCACCGGCTGCACGCTGACCTTGACCTGCCGCTGGCTTTTGCTTTCGGCCATCTGGCTTCCGACCACGGCCGTGCCGCCAAGCAGCAGCACGATGACACCCACCACACCGGCGGTCCATTTGATCCATCGCTTCATCGCGTCTTTTCCTCGTCTTGTGGTGGGGTGCAGGCTGGGTCGCTTCACGGGCAGGCTTGCGCTATTTTTGGGCAAAGGCGGGATTCTAGAAGTCCTCTAAGTAATTAGCAGGGGAAATATTTGCCTGGGAGCGCGCCGAAAGCCCCATGGGCATAATGGAAAACCCTTACCCAACTAAGCATTCCAGTGCACGGATCGTTCGCCCAGGCCGGTGTTTTCAGCGCGAGGCGGAGCCTTCAAGGCCGGAGGCCTGAACAGCCGGGGGCCTGAAAACCCCAGAGCCCACATCGGCACGGCTGCGCGCCCGCAGCCTCACAAGCCGACCGGCGTTGCCGGTGCACCTTTGCAAAACACAAGGCAGACTTCATGACCACTCCCCATCCCTACAGCGCTGAAGAGCGCCGCAAGCGCATCTTTGCCATCGTCGGCGCCTCGTCCGGCAACCTGGTCGAATGGTTCGACTTTTATGTCTACGCGTTTTGCGCGATTTATTTCGCACCGGCTTTCTTCCCCTCGAGCGACCCGACCACGCAGCTGCTGAACACGGCCGGCGTGTTCGYCGCGGGCTTTTTGATGCGGCCGATCGGCGGCTGGCTGTTCGGCCGTATCGCCGACAAACGCGGGCGAAAGACCTCGATGGTGATCTCGGTGACCATGATGTGCGCCGGCTCGCTGGCCATCGCCTGCATGCCGACCTATGCCAGCATAGGCGCGCTGGCGCCGGCGCTGCTGCTGCTGGCGCGGCTGTTCCAGGGCCTGTCGGTGGGCGGTGAATACGGCACCACGGCCACCTATATGAGCGAGGTTGCGCTCAAAGGCCAGCGCGGTTTTTTCTCGTCCTTCCAGTACGTGACGCTGATCGGCGGCCAGCTGCTGGCCGTGCTGGTGGTGGTGGTTTTGCAGTTCCTGCTGAGCGAGGACGAGCTGCGCGCCTGGGGCTGGCGCATTCCCTTCGTGATAGGCGCCATGGCCGCGGTGATCGCGCTCTACCTGCGCCGCTCGCTGGAGGAAACCTCCAGCGCCCAGTCCCGCGCCAGCAAGGAGGCCGGCAGCCTGGCGGGCCTGTTCAAAAATCACAAGGCGGCCTTCTTCACGGTGCTGGGCTACACGGCCGGCGGCTCGCTGATTTTCTACACCTTCACCACCTATATGCAGAAGTACCTGGTCAACTCGGCCGACATGTCGGTGAAAACCGCCAGCGCGGTGATGACGGGCGCGCTGTTTGTCTACATGCTGATGCAGCCGCTGTTCGGCATGCTGTCGGACCGCATTGGCCGGCGCGCCTCCATGTTGTGGTTCGGCGCGCTGGGTGCGCTGTGCACCGTTCCCATCCTGACGGCGCTGCAGAGCGTGAACAGTCCCTTCATCGCCTTTTTGCTGATCATCCTGGCGCTGGCCATCGTGAGTTTTTACACCTCCATCAGCGGCCTGGTCAAGGCCGAGATGTTTCCCCCCGAGGTGCGCGCGCTGGGCGTGGGCCTGGCCTACGCGGTGGCCAACGCCCTCTTCGGCGGCTCGGCCGAGTATGTGGCGCTGGGCCTCAAATCGCTGGGCCATGAAACGGTGTTTTACTGGTACGTGACCGGCATGATGGTGCTGGCCTTCCTTGTGGCCTTCCGCCTGCCGCGCGAGGCGCGCTACCTGCACCACGACCACTGAGCGACTTGTCACCCTGCGCGGTGAAGCTCTTTTGGCCGATCCCGGAGCCTGGGATCAATGTGGGCCAAATAGGGCCAAATCGTGTCGGAACGGCCGCGCCCAGGTTGTTGCGAATTGCTATGCTTGCCGGGTGAGCGCCCCGTCCCCTTCCCCCGCATCCAAGATCCGCCGCATTGCCCACCTCGACATGGACGCGTTTTTCGCGTCCGTCGAGTTGTTGCGCTACCCGCAGCTCAAGGGCCTGCCGGTGGTCATAGGCGGCGGCTGGCGCAAGGTCGACGAGGAATTGCGGGCCGCGCAGGGCGAGCGCGCGCTGCGCTTCATCCCGGTCGAAAGTTTCCCACTGCTCAAAGACTATGTCGGCCGCGGCGTGATCACCACGGCCACCTATGCGGCGCGGCAGTTCGGCGTGGGCTCGGCCATGGGCATGATGAAGGCGGCCAAGCTGTGCCCGCAGGCCATCGTGCTGCCGGTGGATTTCTCGGAAATCCGCAAGTACTCGCAGCTCTTCAAGAGCACCATCACCGACATCGCGCCACTGATGCAGGACCGCGGCGTGGACGAGGTCTACATCGACTTCACCGACGTGCCGGGCGGCCAGCGCGAGGGCGGGCGCGTGCTGGCGCGACTGATCCAGAAAGCGATCTTTGAAAAGACCGGCCTGACCTGCTCGGTCGGCGTGGCGCCCAACAAGCTGCTGGCCAAGATGGCCAGCGAGTTCAACMAGCCCAACGGGATTTCCATCGTTTACGAATCCGACCTGCAGGAAAAGATCTGGCCGCTGCATGTACGCAAGATCAACGGCATAGGCCCCAAGGCCGGTGAAAAACTCGCAAAGCTGCATGTGCACACGATCGGCGAACTGGCCGCGCAGGATCCGGGCTGGCTGGTGGACAACTTCGGCAAGGCCACCGGCGCCTGGATGCACGAGGCCGCCTGGGGCCGCGACGACAGGCCGGTGGTGACCGAGAGCGAACCGGTCAGCATGAGCCGCGAAACCACCTTCGACCGCGACCTGCACGCGGTGCGCAACAAGGCCGAACTGGGCGCCATCTTCACCGACCTGTGCGTGCGGCTGGGCGAAGACCTGCGGCGCAAAGGCTATGTGGCCAAGACCATAGGCATCAAGCTGCGCTACGACGACTTCAAGATCGCCACGCGCGACCAGACCGCTGACAGCTACACCGACGACGGCGCCACCATTCGCCGCCTGGCGGGCCAGTGCCTCAAGCGCGTCCCGCTCGAGAAAAAGCTGCGCCTGCTGGGCGTGCGCGCGGCCACCCTGGCGCGCGCCGACGAGGTGCCGCTGCCCGACGAGAAAAAGCCTGCGAACGCCTCTGAAGGTGCCGAAGCGAACACCACCGACCAGCTGTTCTAAGCCGCTTCCGGCCCGCCGCGCAAAGCGGCTGGGTCCTACAGCCCGGGCCTCGCGGCGCTTCGCACAATGCAGGCCTATGCCCCGCGGCCCAACACCCTCTCCTTCCGCCAGCCCACCCGCTGCGAAAGCCGCTGCGGCGCCCGAACTCAAAGGCTCGGGCCTGGTGTATGTCAGCGATGACATGCCCGGCCTCACCCGCGTCAAACGCGGCAGCGGTTTCCGCTACCGCGACGCCGCCGGCCGATGGATCCAGGACCCGGAAGAAATCCGCCGCATCCACAAGCTGGCGATCCCACCGGCCTACACGCGGGTCTGGATCTGCCCCCGGCCCAACGGCCACCTGCAGGCCACCGGCTATGACGCGCGCGGCCGCAAGCAGTACCGCTACCACGCCGACTGGCAGGCCTTGCGCGGCGACAGCAAGTTCGAAAGGCTGCTGGCCTTCGGCAAGGCCTTGCCGCGCATACGCGCCCGGGTGGCGCGCGACCTGGCGCCGCGCCGCAATGCGCCCGTGAGCCGAAGCCTGGTGCTGGCGACGCTGGTGCGCCTGCTGGACACCACCTTTGTGCGCGTGGGCAACGACGAGTACGCGCGCGACAACGGCTCCTACGGCCTGACCACGCTGCGCAACCCGCATGCCGGCGTGCGCGGCAAGACCCTGCTGCTGCGCTTTCGCGGAAAAAGCGGCGTGATGCAGGACCTCAAGGTGGACGACCCCAAGGTGGCGGCCGTGGTGCGGCGTTGCCAGCAACTGCCGGGGCAGCTGCTGTTCCAGTATGAAGATGAGGACGGCAAGCTTCGCGCGGTGGGCTCAGGCGATGTCAACGACTACCTGGCCGAGATCGCGCAAGGCCGCGGGAAAACGGACGGCGAGCGTTTCACCGCGAAGGACTTCCGCACCTGGCATGGCACGGTGCAGGCGCTGGAACTTACGCGCCTGGCCTGCGGCGCAAACGGCACGAATAGTGATGCGGCGGCCAAAGGCGGTTTCAACGCAAAAGTGGTTCTGCAGGAAGTGGCGCGGCTTCTGGGTAACACGCCGGCGGTCTGCAAAAAATCGTATATCCACCCGGCCGTGCTGGAGCTGGGCGGCCAACTGGCGCAAGACGCACAGGCCATGGCGGAACTGTGGCCCAAGCTTGAATCCGGTAAAAAAATTCGCCGCCTCTACGCCGCCGAGCACCGGCTGCTGGCTTTGCTCGAGAGCCGGCAGAAAAACCAGGCAAAGAAGAAACGCGGCGCGCGAAACGGCAGTCCCGCCCCTTGAAGAAGACGCGGCTATTAAGCTAGCGCGCCACTACAACGATCTCATCCTGGTGGTTGGCGATGTGGAAGGCATGGGCCCGCGAAAAATCAGCCTTGTCGAGCGCGCCGTAGGCAAAGTGCGGCTTGAGCGGTCCCTGGTGGCGTGTGAAACGTTCGATGGCGGCGCGCAGCCGCGTGGAGGCGGGCCTCCAGTCGCCTTCGCGATGCAGGGCCGCCGCGCCGGGAATCGGCTCGCTGAGGCTGTGGCTCATCTGCCCGCGCCACTTGAAAAAAGCAAAGGCCGCCGCGCCGGCCGTGTTCTGGAAGAAAGCGCTTTTGGGCTGCGGGAAACCGTCCAGGCTCATCTCCACGCTTTGCGCCATGTGCTCCAGCACCGAAACCATGGGCCACTGACCCGTGGTTTTGACGCTGGCTGCTTTGTCCAGCGTGTCCAGCCAGCGCAGGGCGTCGTCCAGCGAAGCTACTTTGGGGAGGTCGGCCATTGCGAAGTCTCCGGTCAAGGTCATCGTGGTGGCGGCTAGGAAGTGGCGGCGGTTCATTACCGGAATCCTAGCAGTCGACGGGGCGACTGCTTGTTCCCCAGGCGACAAACCTTTTTTGAGTCCTGCCGGAGCTCCGGTGGCGTGCCCTTTGCTGAGGGTTGCTGGCCGGGGTCGCCCGGCGGCGAGGCACTTTTCTTTGCTTCGCCAAAGAAGAGTACCCAAAAGAAAGGCGACCCGCAGTCTGGGTCCCTACGCTTCGCTACGGGCAACCTGCGGTGCTCGACTACGGCGGGGTCTCGCGCAAACTCGCTTCGCTCAGACAAGCGCGATCCCTGATCCGCCTACGTCTGCGCTCCTCGGCCCAGCCAGGAC
>NZ_JBFUBY010000046.1:0-18786 GCF_056405515.1 Polaromonas sp. P1_G2 | reverse complement strand
CCCAAAACCAGCAGCGGCAGGTTGCCCTTGGCGGCGGCGGCCACTGCCAGCACGTTGTCCAGGCTCATGACGAGGTCGGCAATCAGGATGGTGCGGATGGCGGCCATCATGCCATTGATTTCATGGCCTTCGCCGTCTTCGTCTTCCTCGCCCTTGAGGAGGTCCACGCCGATGTAGACCAGCAGGATGGCGCCTATGAGCTTGAGGTAGGGCAGGCTCAGCAGCTGGATGGCCACGATGGTCAGGGCGATACGCATGACGATGGCCGCGGCGCTACCCCAGAAGATGGCTTTGCCGCGCTGCTCGGGCTTGAGCGTGCGCGCCGCCATTGCGATCACCACGGCGTTGTCGCCCGACAGCACGATGTTGGCAAGGATGATGGAGCCGAAAGCGCTCCAGAAAAGCGGGGACGCGAGGTCCAGTCCGAAAAACATGGCTATCTCCTGTTATCAATGAAAAAAAGCGCCGGGCAGCGCTTTTTTTGTTTTTTCGAGTTTAGCCCGGATAGGCGCGGGCAGCGTTCGTATTAATGCTTACGACCGCCGCCGCCTCTGGCTGCCTTACAGCAGCGCCTTGAGCAGCTTGGCCATTTCCGAGGGGTTGCGCGTCACGGTGAAGCCGCAGGCTTCCATGATGGCCAGCTTGGCGTCGGCCGTGTCGGCGCCGCCGGAAATCAGCGCGCCCGCATGGCCCATGCGCTTGCCGGCCGGAGCCGTCACGCCGGCGATGAAGCCAACGATGGGTTTTTTCATATTGGCTTTGCACCACTGGGCGGCCTCCGCCTCGTCGGGACCGCCGATTTCACCGATCATGATGACGGCGTCGGTTTCCGGGTCGTCATTGAAGGCCTTCATCACGTCGATGTGCTTGAGCCCGTTGATCGGGTCGCCGCCGATGCCCACTGCGCTGGACTGGCCCAGGCCGATTTCGGTGAGCTGCGCCACGGCTTCATAGGTCAGCGTGCCTGAGCGGCTGACCACGCCGATGCGGCCCTTGCGGTGGATGTGGCCCGGCATGATGCCGATCTTGATTTCGTCGGGGGTGATCAGGCCGGGGCAGTTGGGGCCCAGCAGCAGGGTCTTCTTGCCGCCGGCGGCTTCCTTGGCCTTCATGCGGTTACGCACTTCCAGCATGTCCTTGACCGGAATGCCTTCAGTGATGCAGATGGCCAGGTCGAGGTTGGCTTCCACGGCTTCCCAGATAGCGGCGGCCGCGCCGGCGGGCGGCACATAAATGACCGACACCGTGGCGCCGGTGGCCTTGGCGGCCTCGGTCACGTTCGCGAAAATCGGGATGCCTTCGAAGTCTTCGCCGGCTTTCTTGGGGTTCACACCGGCCACAAAAGCCTCTTTGCCGTTCGCGTAGTCGCGGCACATGCGGGTGTGGAACTGCCCGGTCTTGCCGGTGATGCCCTGGGTGATGACTTTGGTGTGTTTGTTGATGTAGATCGACATGCTTGTGTTCTCCTGGGCTTACTTGACGGCGGCCACGATTTTGGTCGCGGCTTCGGCCATGGTGTCTGCGGCGATGATGGGCAGACCGGAGTCCGCCAGCATTTTCTTGCCCAGGTCTTCGTTGGTGCCCTTCATGCGCACGACCAGCGGAACGGAGAGGTTCACGGCCTTGCAGGCGGTGATCACGCCGTCGGCGATGGTGTCGCACTTCATGATGCCGCCGAAGATGTTGACCAGGATGCCTTTGACATCGGGGTTCTTCAGCATGATCTTGAAAGCTTCGGTGACTTTTTCAGCCGTTGCGCCGCCGCCCACGTCCAGGAAGTTGGCCGGTTCGCCGCCGAACAGCTTGATGGTGTCCATGGTCGCCATGGCCAGGCCGGCGCCGTTGACCAGACAGCCGATGTTGCCGTCCAGGCTGATGTAGGCCAGGTCGAACTTGCTGGCTTCGACTTCGGCCGGGTCTTCCTCGTCCAGGTCGCGGTAAGCGACGATTTCAGGGTGGCGGAACAGCGCGTTAGCGTCGAAGTTGAACTTCGCGTCAAGGGCCATGACTTCGCCCTTGCTGTTGCGGTTCAGGGGGTTGATTTCAACCAGCGATGCGTCGGTGTCCATGTAGCACTTGTAGAGCTTTTGCAGGATGTCGACGGTCTGTGCGACGGAGTCGGCGGGCATGCCGATGCCGGCGGCGACTTCTTTTGCCTGGGCGTCCGTCATGCCGACCAGCGGATCGACAAACACCTTGATGATTTTCTCGGGGTTGGAATGGGCCACCTCTTCGATGTCCATGCCGCCTTCGCTGGAAGCGATGAAGGCTACCTTTTGCGACTCACGGTCGGTCACCGCCGAAATGTAATATTCCTTGTTGATGTCGGCGCCGTCTTCAATATAGAGGCGGCGGACTTTCTGGCCTTCAGGGCCGGTCTGGTGCGTCTTCAGCTGCATGCCCAGGATTTCGCCGGCAATGCGCTTGACGTCCTCGATGCTCTTGGCAACCTTCACGCCGCCGCCCTTGCCGCGACCACCCGCATGGATCTGTGCCTTGACCACCCACACCGGGCCGCCCAGCTTCTGGGCGGCTTCCACCGCTTCCTGCACCGTGAAGGCCGGAATGCCGCGCGGCACAGGCACACCAAAATTGCGCAAGATTTCCTTGCCCTGGTACTCGTGAATTTTCATGAAAAACCTTCAGAATTCAGTAAAAGAGGGGGTGCAACTGGGATTTGGGGCAGGGCTGTGGGGTGTCGGAAACAGGCCACACCGGCCCAAAAAACCACGTCGGCGGTCACTGCAGGCAGCAACGCAGAACTGTATCATGGTGCGACGCACAATTCTTGTGCCGGGCTTACACCCCGAAATGGCGCCGAAATGGGCTTTTTGAGGTGTTTTTGACGGCCCCGCGACCTTGTATTTGCTTTGTTTGCCTTATTTGCGTATTCCATTTCTGTTGTCAGCACCTGGAAGTCCCCATGCCCAAAGTTTTTATTGACGGAGAAGCCGGCACCACGGGCCTGCAAATCCGCGAGCGGCTGCAAGCCATGCCGCAAATCGAGCTGGTCAGCATCGCGCCCGAGTTGCGCAAGGATGCCGCGGCCAAGCGCGCGCTGATGGCGCAGGTGGACATGGTGATCCTCTGCCTGCACGACGACGCGGCCCGCGAGTCGGTGGCCATGATTGACAGCCTCACCGGCAAGAAACCTAAAGTCATCGATGCCTCCACCGCCCACCGCACCGTGCCCGGCTGGGTCTACGGCTTTCCCGAACTGACGCAGACGCAACGCGCCGCCGTGGCGGCCGCCGACCGCGTCGGTAACCCCGGCTGCTACGCCACCGGCGCGATCGCACTGATCCGTCCGCTGGTCGACGCCGGCGCGATACCGGCCGACTTCCCTTTGAGCCTTCCCGCCGTGAGTGGTTACTCCGGCGGCGGGCGGCAGATGATCGAGGACTACGAGGCCGGCACCGCGCCCCTGTTTGAACTCTACGGCCTGAGCCTGAAGCACAAGCACCTGCCCGAAATCATGAAGTACACCGGCCTGTCACGCCGCCCGGTGTTCATCCCCTCGGTCGGCAACTTCAAGCAAGGCATGCTGGTGCAGCTGCCGCTGCACCTGGACTTGCTGCCCGGCAAGCCGACCGGCGTGCAGTTGCAGGACATGCTGGCCAAACACTACGCCGGCAGCGAATGGGTGACGGTGGAAGCCGCACCTGAATCGGGAAAACTGGACGCGCTGGCGCTCAACGACAGCAACAAGATGGAGTTGCGCGTGTTCGCCAACGAAGAGCACCGCCATGCGGTGCTGGTGGCACGGCTGGACAACCTGGGCAAGGGCGCTTCGGGCGCCGCAGTTCAGAACCTGAAATTGATGCTCGGGCTGTAAGCCTGGCTTCAGTCCTCATCAGCTTGGGACACCACGCGGCGGATCACGTCGCCGCCAAAGCCCCGAGCGGCCAGAAACCGCATCTGCTTTGCCCGCGCCGCAGCGTCGGGTGCTGGACCCTCAAACTTCTTGCGCCAGATGTCCCGCGCGCGTTCCAGTTCGCTGCCTTTGAGGCTGGCAACCGCGCCGGCCACCCGCTCAGCGCTGAGGCCTTTGGTCAACAACTCATGCTTGATGCGCGCCGCGCCAAACCGCCCGGCACGCCGGTTAATCACCGACTCAACCACCCGCGCCTCACTGATGAAGTCCTTGGCTTCGAGATCGTCGAGCACCTTGGCCAGCTGGCCGGGGGTTTCCTCATGCGGCGCCAGCTTGCGCTCCAGCTCGGCGCGCGAATGCTCACGCGCGGCCAGGTAACGCAGCGCGCGGCCCTTCAAAGAAAGGCCAAAACCCGCACGACGGGCGGGTTTGGCTGGCTTGTGATCTACCGGATTTTCCATGGCTAACAGGCCGAGCCCAACACGCGCGCTAGCTTGTTGATAGCTATTAGCGCCTGCTCCAACTGGGCTAGAGCCTTATTTGGCATAAAAATCAGGCGGCCGCTTTGGCGGGTTTTTCGGCCTTCTCGGCTTTTTCAGCCTTGGCGGGCTTTTCAGCCGGGGCGTCCACGCCGCCGGCAACCTGTACYAGCGGGATGCCCAGCGATTCGCGCACCTTGTTCTCGATCTCGATCGCGAGTTCCGGGTTTTCCTTGAGGAATTCACGCGAGTTGTCGCGGCCCTGGCCGATTTTTTCGCCGTTGAAGGCGTACCAGGCGCCGGCTTTCTCGACGATGTGGCCGGCCACACCCAGGTCCAGTACCTCGCCCAGGCGGCTGATGCCCTCGCCGTAGAGGATGTCGAACTCCGCCGTCTTGAACGGCGAGGCCACCTTGTTCTTGACCACCTTGACCCGGGTTTCGTTGCCGATGACCTCTTCGCCCTTCTTGATGGAGCCGATGCGGCGGATGTCCAGGCGCACCGAGGCGTAAAACTTCAGCGCATTGCCGCCGGTGGTGGTTTCGGGCGAGCCGAACATCACGCCGATCTTCATGCGGATCTGGTTGATGAAGATGACCATGCAGTTGGCCTTCTTGATGGTGGCGGTGAGCTTGCGCAGCGCCTGGCTCATCAGGCGGGCCTGCAAGCCGGGTAGCGAGTCGCCCATTTCGCCTTCGAGTTCGGCCTTGGGCGTGAGCGCCGCCACCGAGTCGACCACGATCAGGTCCACCGCGCCGGAGCGGGTCAGCGAATCGACGATTTCAAGCGCTTGTTCGCCGGTGTCGGGCTGGGAGATCAGCAGTTCCTGCAGGTTGACGCCCAGTTTTTGCGCGTACTGGATGTCCAGCGCGTGCTCGGCATCGACAAAGGCGCAGGTGCCGCCCAGTTTTTGCATTTCGGCGATGACCTGCAGGGTCAGCGTGGTCTTGCCCGAGGATTCCGGGCCGTAGATTTCGACGACACGGCCGCGCGGCAGGCCGCCCACGCCCAGGGCGATGTCCAGGCCCAGCGAGCCGGTGGAAACGACCTGGATGTCCTCGATCACTTCGCCGTCGCCCAGCTTCATGATGGTGCCTTTGCCGAACTGCTTTTCGATCTGGGCCAGCGCGGCCTGCAGGGCCTTGGCCTTTTCGGTATTCAGGGCGGCGGTTTGCACGGGGTTTTGGGCGGGATTCAGTTTGCTGGTCAGTTCCATGAAAAACTCCTTGAAAATCAATGATGTAAAACTTGTTGCCTGGATTCCAGCCTCTGCTTTTAATCACAGCGCTGGATACATGACCAGTACTTTATGGGCGCGATAGAAATAAGTAAACCCTATTTTTAGTCAGTTTGCCTGATCAATTGAGATACCATGGTTTTCATGGCGGACACGACATCCACGACACTCTCGCCCTCGCTTTCCAGCCCCTTCGGCGCGACCGATGCCGGCTGGCGGCAGACCCACCTGGGGCGGCTCATGGGCCATGCGCTGCGCCGCTTCGACGAGCGCGTGCTCTCGCTGATGGCCAGCAGCGTGGAGGTGCCGCTGGCGCTTTCCAACCTGGCCGCGCGCGACCAGGTCGGCGCCGCGCACATCCACATCACACGCCACCTCGCGGTGGGCGGCTCGCGCCTGACCGACCTGGCGCAAAGCGCCGGCATGAGCAAGCAAGCCATGGGCGACCTGGTCGACCAGTGCGAAGCCTGGGGCCTGGTCACGCGCCAGCCCGACCCGCACGACAAACGCGCCCGCCGCGTGGTGTTCACCGAATCGGGCCTGCTCTGGCTGGAGGCTTTCCACCAGGCGGTACGCCGAGCCGAAGACGAATTCCGCCAGGCTGTGGGGCATGATGTGGCGACCGTGGTGGCGCTGGGACTTGAAGCTTATGCTGGCGCTTGACCCTGGCAACGTCAGCAAACCTGGGGCGACAAAAGCCTAAAATTTGCTGAAGAAGTAAAACACTAGCCCGCAGACTTCGTATTGCGGACCAATCCTGGAGACAACCATGCGTATTCTGATTGCCGAAGACGACCAGGTGCTGGCCGATGGCCTGCTGCGCACTTTGCGCGCCTCCGGTGCGGCGGCCGACCACGTGGCCAGCGGCACAGAGGCCGACGCCGCGCTGCTGACCAACACCGAATTCGACCTGCTGATCCTCRACCTGGGCCTGCCGCGCATGCACGGCCTGGAGGTGCTCAAGCGACTGCGCGCCCGCGGCTCGGCCATGCCGGTGCTGATCCTGACGGCCGCCGACAGCGTCGAAGAGCGCGTCAAGGGCCTGGACTACGGCGCCGACGACTACATGGCCAAGCCGTTTTCGCTGCAGGAACTCGAAGCCCGCGTGCGCGCGCTGATACGCCGCGGCATGGGCGGCGCCAGCAGCACCATCAAGCACGGCCCGCTGGTCTACGACCAGGCCGGCCGCGTTGCCACCATAGACGGCCAGATGCTGGAGCTGTCGGCCCGCGAACTCGGCCTGCTCGAAGTGCTGCTGCAGCGTGCCGGACGGCTGGTCAGCAAGGACCAGCTGGTGGAGCGCCTCTGCGAATGGGGCGAGGAAGTCAGCAACAACGCGATCGAGGTCTATATCCACCGCTTGCGCAAAAAAATTGAAAAAGGGCCGGTGCGAATCGCAACGGTTCGCGGCCTGGGCTACTGCCTTGAAAAGATCCCGGGTTGAATGTGGCCCCCACGCTCCCCACTTCGTGTGGTTCGCTGCCCCCCGAGGGGGCGTTGCGCCTGCGGCCCGGCAAAGCCGGTTCCGCGGCCCCTGCTGGCGTGAAGAAAATGCGCGGTAAGTGAACTGCTCCCACGCTTTTTGATCCGTGGCCCTTAGACTCTTCCAGCGCGAACGCCGCAGCCTCTTCGGCGAGATCCTCGACTGGATGCTCACGCCGCTGCTGCTGCTGTGGCCCATCAGCCTGGCGCTGACCTGGCTGGTTGCGCAGAACATCGCGGGCAAGCCCTTTGACCGCGCGCTCGAATACAACGTGCAGGCGCTGGCCAAGCTGGTGGTGGTCAAGAACAACCAGGTGCAGTTCACCCTGACGGCGCCCGCGCGCGAAATCCTGCGCGCCGACGACACCGACCTTGTCTACTACCAAGTGGTGGGCACGCAGGGCGAACACCTGAGCGGCGAGCACGACCTGCCCGCGCCGCCCGACGAAGACAAGCCCACCAACGGCGAGGTGCGGCTGCGCGAGGACGTGATCCAGGGCGAGGACGTGCGCGTGGCCTATACCTGGCTCAAGGTCGATGTGAAGGGCGCGCCAGCCAGTTCGCTGCCGGTGCTGGTGCAGGTGGCCGAGACGCTGGAAAAGCGCAAGACCCTGGCCACCGAAATCGTCAAGGGCACCATGGTGCCGCAGTTCGTCACGCTGCCGCTGGCCGTGCTGCTGGTGTGGCTGGCGCTGGTGCGCGGCATCAAGCCGCTGGCCCAGCTCGAAAAGCGCATACGCGCGCGCAAATCCGACGACATGAGCCCGCTCGACGAAACCGCGGTGCCTGAGGAGGTTGCGCCGCTGGTGTCCTCCATCAACGACCTGCTGAGCCGGCTCAAGGTCTCGCTGACCACACAAAAGCGCTTCCTGGCCGATGCCGCCCACCAACTCAAGACGCCGCTGGCGGGCCTGCGCATGCAGGCCGACCTGGCGCAGCGCGAAACCGACGCCGACGAGCTCAAGAAATCGCTCAAGCACATAGGCCGCGCCAGCATTCGCGCCACGCACACCGTCAACCAGTTGCTGGCCCTGGCACGCGCCGAAACCACCGGCCGCAGCCTCGCCAAGCAGCACATCGACCTGGTGCACATCGTCTCGGAAGTCATGGCCGACTCGGTGCCGCGCGCGCTCGAAAAGCAGATCGACCTCGGCTACGACGGCCCCGACGCGGGCGAGCAGGCGACGCAGCTCGAAGGCAACGCCACCCTGCTCAAGGAGTTGGTGCGCAACCTGCTCGACAACGCCATCAACTACACGCCCGAAAAAGGCCAGGTCACGCTGCGGCTGATGACCGACCGCTTCAGCGGCGTGCTGGTGCTGCTGGTGGAAGACTCGGGGCCCGGCATCCTGGAGTCAGAGCGCGAACTGGTGTTCCAGCCTTTTTACCGCGCACTGGGCACCAATGTCGACGGCTCCGGCCTGGGCCTGGCCATCGTCCTGGAAATCGCCAAGCAGCACGGTGCGACGATTTCGATCGAAGATGCCGCCTTGCCAGGGCACCCGCAAACGCCGGGCACGCGCGTCACCGTGCGTTTCGTCGGCATGGATTTGCCTGAAGGCGGATAAGGGACGCGCTCAGCCTGCTTTGGTGGCTCGCGGCCAGCGGTCGTACAGCTTGACGGTGACGCGCTCGCCCCACAGTTCGATCTGCGCCGGCGTTCCGGCATGCGCCTGGTTCGCGCTATCGCCGCGCACATAGCCCAGCGCCACGCAGGCCCCAGCCAGCGGGCTCCAGCCGACCGACGAAATTTCGCCCACTGACTGGCCGCCCAGCACGATGGCCTCGCCGCCCCAGGCAAAAGCATCAGCCGTGTCAAACACCAGCGTGACAAGCTTTTTACGCAGCGGCAGTCCCTGTGTGCGAAGCAGCGCGGCCTTGCCGATGAAATCGGCGGGCTTGTCGAGCTTGACGCTGAAAGCCAGTCCGGCTTCCCACGGCGTTTCGTCCGGGCCGAGTTCCGCCCCCCAGGCGCGCCGGCCCTGTTCTATGCGCAGGGCGTCCAGCGCGTAGTAGCCCGCGTCGCGAATGCCCAGCGCCTGTCCGGCCTCCATGAGCGCCAGGTAGACGTGGCGCGCCATCTCGATCGGCACGTAAAGCTCAAAGCCCGGCCCGCCCACATAGCTCATGCGGGCCGCGCGCACGCGCGCAAAGCCGACGTCGATCTCTTTTGTCCATGAGAACTTCAGGGCCTCGGGCGACAGGTCGTCGGGGCTGACAAGCGCCATCAACTCGCGCGCCTTCGGCCCCATCACCGACAGCACCGAATACATCGCCGATACGTCGGTCAGCACCGCATGCTCCGCTTCACCGATGTGCCGCGTGATCCAGTCGAAGTCGCGCACGGTCTGTGCGGAACCAGTGATGACCATAAAGCAATCGGCGGCTTGGCGCATCACCGTGAGGTCACTCTCAAAACCGCCGCGTTCGTTGAGCAAGGCGGTGTAGACCATCTTGCCGATCGGCACGTCCATCTCGTTGGCGCACAGGCGCTGCAGCACCGCCAGCGCATCGCGGCCCTGCAGCAGGTATTTCGAGAAGGAAGTCTGGTCGTAGAGGGCCACGGCTTCGCGTGTGGCCTTCTGCTCTTCGAGCATCCAGGGAAGCCAGCCGGGTTTATCGAGCGTGTACTCTGGTCTTGGATGGAATTGCTCCTTCCCCCTCTGGGGGAAGGTTGGGATGGGGGCCGCAGCGGACGCGGCGGGCCCCCACCCCTGCCCTCCCCCAGAGGGGGAGGGAGAAATATCCATGCTGGGCTTGAAATAACTCGCCCTCTCCCACCCATTCTTGCTGCCGAACTCCGCCCCTTTGGCGGCCAGGATGTCGTACAGCGGCGAGGTACGCAGCGGCCGCGCCGTTTCCAGTTCTTGCCGCGGCCAGCGCATCGCATAGTGCAGGCCCAGGGTTTCACCGGTGCGCTCGGCCAGCGCCTTGCGGTTGCCGGTGAAGCTGCCGAAGCGGCGTATGTCCACGTCCCACAAATCGGTGCTGGGCTCGCCGCCCACAATCCATTCGGCCATGAGCCGGCCCGCGCCGCCGCTGTTGGCGATGCCGGCCGAGTTGAAGCCGGCGCAGACAAAAAAGTTGCGCAGCTCGGGCGCTTCGCCCAGGATGAAATTGCCGTCCGGCGTAAAACTTTCCGGGCCGTTGAGCAGCATCTTGACCTCGGCCGTTTCCAGGCAGGGTGTGCGGTGCAGCGCGGCTGTCATCAGCGGTTCGAACTGGTCCCAGTCCTCGTCCAGCAGTTCGAACTGGAAGGTGGACGGAATCGGGTCCATCTTCCAGGGCTTGGCCTGCGGCTCGAAGCCGCCCATSACCAGTCCGCCGACCTCTTCCTTGTAGTAGATGTAGCCGTCCGGGTCGCGCATCACCGGCAGCATGGGATGCACGCCCGGAATCTTGCCGGTGACGATGTAGAAATGCTCGGCCGAATACAGCGGCACGTTCACGCCCGCGAGCTTGCCGAACTGGCGCGCCCACTGGCCGCCGCAGTTGACGATGACTTCGCAGCGCACCTCGCCCTGCGCGGTTTTCACGCCCACCGCCTTGCCGTTTTCAATGATGACGCCGGTGACCTCTATGCCTTCAACGATCTTCACGCCGCGATTACGCGCGCCCTTGGCCAGCGACATGCACAGATCGGCCGGGTTGGCCTTGCCATCACCCGGCAGCCAGATCGCGCCCTGCAAATCATCGGTGCGCATGATGGGGTATTTGTCGCCGGCTTCCTGCGGCGAAATCTCATGGCATTCGACGCCGAAGCTGTTGGCCATGGCGACCTGCTTCCTGAGCACCTTCATGCGCTCGGGCGTGCGTGCCACGTTGACGCTGCCGCATTGCTTCCAGCCTGTGGCCAGGCCTGTTTCGACTTCAAGAGATGCATACAGCTCGATGCCGTACTTGCTCATCTGCGTCATGTTGCGGTTGGGCCGCATCTGGCCGACCAACCCGGCCGCATGCCAGGTGGTGCCGCTGGTGAGCTTTCCCTGCTCGAGCAGCAGCACGTCGGTCTTGCCCATTTTGGCCAGGTGGTAGGCCACCGAACAGCCGGCGATGCCGCCGCCGACAATCACGACCTGTGCGTGCGGGGGAAGCATCAGGGCCTGCGCAGCCGCAATTGTTCCAGCTCGGCACGCACCTGCGCCAACTCGCTGCGCGCCGTGACCAGGTCGATGTGGATGAAGTCGTCCCAGACGCAGGGGCCGCACGCAAAGAACCGCTTCAGGTGCAATTGCTCTCTCGCAACATAGAAGCGGTTCACCTCGTCGAAATAGACGAACTCATAGTCATGGGCGAGCAGCAGCGGCTCCCAGGCCGCGTGGTTGGGCACCGGCTTTCCCGGCTCGACGCTCTCGAGCATGATGACCCAGGGCCGGTATCGCCGCAGGTCGAGGCCTTCCAGTACGGCCCGCTCGCCGCCTTCCACGTCGATGCTGAGGCAGTGAATGTCGCCGCTGGGGCGGTGCCTGGCGAGCACGTCGTTCAGCGAAACCAGGGGGACCATCGTCGTCATGACCTGCGCACCCCCCGAACGATGCAGCTCGGCGGTCTGGGGCGTCGTCGTCGAATACTGCTGGGCGTCGCCGAACGTGAAAAATGTGGTGTGGCCGCTTTCCGCGCCGGCTGCGGCCTGGACCAAGAGGTCGTCGGGGCGCAACTCGGCCCACAGGCTCGCCATGCCGGGCGCTGGTTCAATGGCCACGCCGCGCCAGCCGCGCAAATACATTGCGTAGGTGTTGCTGTCGGCGGCCGGGTGGTAGGCGCCCACATCGACATAGAAGCCCTGCGCAACCGAGTCGAATACGCGATTGAGTATCACGTCCTCGAAGTTGCGCGTGTAAGAGACGAAAGGCATGGTGTCAGTATAGAGGTGGTCATGCCAGGCGCAGCGCCATCACACCCGCAACGATAGCGGCCGTGCCGATGGCGCGCCGCACGGTGAATGCTTCTTTCAGGAATATCGCGCCGAGTAGAACGGCGAACAGCACCGAGGTTTCACGCAGCGCCGCCACCGTGGCCACCGGCGCGCGCGTCATGGCCCACAGCGCGATGCCGTAGGACCCCAGCGAAGCCAGCGCGCCGCCGGTGGCCACCGGCCAGCGGTGGCGCGCATAAGCGGCCATGGCGCGCCCGCGCCGCGCCATCATCAACAGGCCGAAAGGCCATCCGTCGAACAGGAAGAGGGTGGCGACGTACTGCAAGGCGTTGCCTGAAGCGCGCACGCCCAGCCCATCGACCACGGTATAGACGGCAATGATGAGCGCATTGGCCAGCGCAAAGCCGACCGCCTTGGGCGCATGCAGGGCATGGCGGCTCAAGCCTAGCACCAGCACGCCGCAGCAGATACCCAGAATGCCCGCCCAGGCCAGCGGCGTGAGCGTTTCACCCAGGGTGAAACTGGCCGACAGCGCCACCAGCAGCGGCGCGACACCGCGCATCAGCGGGTAGGTCAGGCCCAGGTCGCCATGCTGGTAGGCGCGCGTGGTCGCAATGTAATAACCGATATGGATCAGTACCGAGGCCCCGATGAATGGCCAGGCTTCAGCGCGCGGCCAGCCGACCAGCAGCACCAGCGGCAAGGCCAGCACGGAGCCAATGAGGTGAATGACCGCCATGTCCAGCGCCTTGTCGGCGCTGGACTTGACCAGCGCGTTCCAGCCCGCGTGCAGCAGCGCGCCGAACAGCACGGCGCCCACCACTGGCCAGGTCAGGACCAGGATTTCAGACGGCAAGCGCAGGCCCGGAAACAACGAGGACGCAGCGCCGTGCCCGCGCCAGGAAGTGCGCCAGCGGCGGCGTGGCCATGTCCGCGTCTTTGGCGAGGTCGTCCCAGAGGCGCAGCTTCACCGCATCCGCGGCACCTGGTTGGGCGATAAAGTGCGCGGCTTCCTCGGCCGAAAAAATGCCCCCCTGTAGCAGCAGGCTGCGCTTGGAGTCGGCCGACAAGCTGGAGTGGTAGCCGCGCCGTGCCGCGCACAGGTAGCGCTTGGCGTCCACATGCAGCTTGATCGCGTCCAGCACCGCGTCGGGAAACAGGCCGCGCAGAAATGGCAGGGCGCGGTACTGGTGGACGTCGTCCACACCTCGCAGCGAAGGCGTTTCGCCCAGGTCGTGCAAAAGATGCCCGAGGTCGTGCAGCAGGGCGGCGGTGACCAGCGCATCGCTCGCGCCCTCGGCCTCGCCCAGCGCCGCGGTCTGCAGCGCATGCTGCAGCTGCGTCACCGGTTCGCCGCTGTATTGTTCACCGCCGCGCTCTGCGAAAAGGTGTTCGATGTCGTCAAAGCTCAGCATGTGAATTCCTCACAGATCATGCATTCCAGGGGAGCGAGTAAGTTTTCAAGTTCGTGAAACTCTTGATCGCTTCCTGTACACCTTCTTTATAGCCCAGACCCGAATCCTTGATGCCGCCAAAGGGCGTTAGCTCGAGACGGTAGCCGGGTACTTCACGCACATTGACCGTGCCGACGTGCAGCTCGCTGACGAAGCGGTTGATGTAGTCGAGGCGGTTGGTGCAGACCGCGCTCGACAGGCCGTAGGCCGTGCCGTTGGAGATCTCGATGGCTTCGTCGATGTTCTTGAAGCGTATCACCGGCGAGACCGGGCCGAAGGTTTCCTCGCGGGCCACCGTCATCCGCGGCGACACGTGGTCCAGCAGCGTGGGCGAGTAGAGCGCGCCCCGGCGCTGGTTGCCGGCCAGCAGCTTCGCGCCCTGCGCCACGGCTTCATTGACGCGCGACTCGAACAGCATGGCGGCCTGCTCGTCGATCACGGTGCCCATGTCGTTGGCCTTGTCGGCCGGATCGCCATACTTCCAGGCCAGGGTCTTGGCCAGCACCTGCTCCACGAACTCACCCGCCACCGCCTCATGCACCAAAAGCCGCTTGATGGCGGTGCAGCGCTGGCCCGAGTTTTTGTAGGAGCCCTGTACGGCCAGCGTTGAGGCTTCGGCTATGTCGGCGTCCTCCATCACGATGATGGGGTCGTTGCCGCCCAACTCCAGCACCACACGGCGGTAGCCGGCTTTTGACGCGATGTATTTGCCGATGGCCACGCCGCCCGTGAAGGTCACCAAGTCGACCAGCGGGTTGGTGATCAGCTCGTCGGCGATCTCGCGCGGATCGCCTGTCACCACGCTCAGCATCTCGGGCGGCAGGCCGGCCTCGTACAGGATATCGGCGAACAGGATGGCCGAGAACGGCACCTTCTCGGAAGGCTTGAGCACCATGCGGTTATTGGTCGCGATGCTGGGCACCACCTTGTGCGCCACCTGGTTCATCGGGTGGTTGAAGGGCGTGATGGCGGTGATCACGCCCAACAGCGGCGAGCGGTGCGTGTAGACGCGGCGCTTCTTGCCGTGCGGCGTGAGGTCGCAGCTGAATATCTGGCCGTCATCCTTGAGCACCTCGGTCGCGCCGAACAGCAGCACGTCGCTGACACGGCCGGCTTCATAAATCGCATCTTTCAGGCACAGGCCGGCTTCGGCGGTGATCAGGTTCGCGACCTCGGACAGGCGCGACTGGATGATGGCCGCCGCGCGGTTCAGGATGGCGGCGCGTTCGTAGCGGGTGAGCTGGGGCTTGTAGGCATGCGCTCTGGCAAAGGTCTGCTGCACCTCCTCCAGCGTAGCCTTGGGCACGRTCCCCAGCAGTTTTGCGGTATAGGGATTGAACACCTCAATAGCACGGTCGCTGCTTCGGCCCGAGCCGACCTTGCGACCCGACAGGCGCATGGCGTTGAGCTGGTGGTCCTGGATGTATTGGTCAATCACTCTGCGGCTTTCATGACATAGGGCTTGGGCTTACTGGGCGTAATTGAGCGCCAGGTCAAAGGCATCAAAATTGCGGAATCGCCGGTTGCGATCCAACCCGGGCAGGGCGCGGTTCACGATCAGCGGCACGCGCTGCTCGCTCATGCCGCCATGCGAACGCAGCGGCACTTCAAGTGCCGAGAGATCGTGACGCGAGGCCGAGGTGCCGATCACGGTGAAACGCTCGGACACCGCCACGATGTCGCCGATGCGGTCGGGCGGCAGCTCGAAGCGCTCGGCCGCCTGTTCGCGCGAAAGCACCAGCTCCATGCCCTTGAGTGCCGCCAGCCGTTTGCGCGCAACCTCGATGTTGGTGCCTTCCGGCAGGTAGACCGTGGCAAAGGAACCCAGCGCGCCGTGGTGCACCACATAAGGATCGGTAATCGGCAGGATCACGCGCGCGATGGTGGCGCCCAGCCAGTTGTCGAACCAGTCCTGCAGGTAGATCACGTCGGGCGTGCCGTCCATGGCGACCTTGGCGTTCATGCCGTGGTCGGCCGTGAGCACGATCACGCAGCCCAGGTCCTCGAGCTGCTGCATGTAGCCATCCATCATGCGGTAGAAGGAATTGGCGCCGTCTGTGCCGGGCGCATGCTTGTGCTGCACGTAGTCGGTGGTCGAAAGGTACATCACGTCGGGCTTGTACTTCTGCATGATCTTGACACCGGCCGCGAAGACGAACTCCGACAAATCGGCGCTGTAGACGCTGGGCAGCGGCTGCCCCACCAGGCCCAGCACGTCCTCAATGCCGTTTTCCTCGAGCGTGACCTGGTCCGCCTTCTCGGACGAAAAGCAGATGCCCTTCATCTTGTGGCCCAGCAGCTTGCGCAGCTTGTCCTTGGCCGTCACCACCGCCAGGGATTTCCCGGCGTCGGACAGCGCGGCCAACAGCGTGGGCGCGCGCAGCCACTTGGGGTCGTTCATCATGACCTCGGTGCCGCTCGCCGTGTCGAACAGGTAGTTGCCGCAGATGCCGTGCACGCTGGGCGGCGCGCCGGTCACGATGGAGAGGTTGTTGGGGTTGGTGAAGCTGGGCACGACGCAGTCGCCCGTCAGGCCCGAGCCCAGCGCCAGCGTGCGCTTGAGCCAGGGCATTTGGCCCGTCGCCACCGCCTGCGCGAGGTAGTCGGGTTCGCAGCCATCCACACAGACCACCACCGTGGGTTTGGCCGGCAGCTTGTAAGCCCTGCCGTTGACTTTCAGTTCGGTTGCCGGTTCAGCGTTTGCCACGTGAGGGCCCTTCCTTCATTTTGTCCTTGTTGTCTTTTTCCTTGCGCGCACCCGTGCTGCTGGAAACGAGCTTGACGGGAACCGGCTTGGCGGCCGCCGCATCTGCCTGCTGCCCCGCCTGGCGCCGCAGGTCGTTTTCTATCGTGCGCTCCTTGCTTTCGATCACGTGCTGGAACATCGCGCGGCCGGCCGAATCCGCGTCGCCCGAGGCAATGGCCTTGACGATCAGCCGGTGCTCATTGGCCGACATCGGCATCAGCCAGCCGTCCGCGAGGTTCAGGCGCCGGAACAGCGAAAGCTCCTTGATGAGCTTGCGGTAGATTTCGGTCAGTTTGCGGTTACCCGCCATCTCGACCATGCGGTCGTGGAAGGTGAGGTTCAGCAGGTGGTAGGCATGGGGGTCTTCGGCCTTGACCGCTTTCTCCATGGCATCGACAAGGGCCTTGAGCTCCTTGACCTCCGCCGCGGTGATGTTTTCCGCGAGGCGGCGGCCGACGAGTTCATCCATGGCCGCGCGCAGGTCGAAGATCTCGACGGCTTCGTCGATGGGAATGTCGCGCACGAAGAYGCCGCGGTTCTTCTCGGTGCGCACCAGGCCGGCCTCTTCGAGCATGCGGAAGGCCTCGCGCACCGGGCCGCGCGAGACGCCCATTTTTTCAGCCAGCGTGGCCTCGATCAATTTGCTGCCGGGCTCGTATTCGCCGGCAAGGATGGCACGCTCGATTTCCTGCTGCACCACTGTGGTGAGAGAGCTGTTCTGGAGTTGCGCGATGGTGGGATGCAAAGCAGCGTTCATGCCCTGAATTGAAGCACAAAAATGTAGATTGTCAACAATCTGCAATAAACAATTGACAAGATAGAAGGGTCGGCGTTAAATAAAAAATGAGCTGGGTTGGCGGCCTGAACACAGGTGGTCATCGCAGTGTCACCCCGACACGAACGAGTCACAACATTGCAGGCTTTCCACAAAGGACTTTTTATGCAGCTGGCTACCCAACTCAAATCCCTGTCAAAGGCGATCGCCCTCCTCGGCTTGCTGGCCGCCACCACCGGCGCCTTCGCCCAGAAAACCCAGTTGCTGGTGTACACCGCGCTGGAAACCGACCAGATCAAGGCCTACCAGGAAGGCTTCAACAAGGTCTATCCCGATATCGAAATCAAGTGGGTGCGCGACTCGACCGGGGTGATCACCGCCAAGCTGCTCGCCGAAAAGTCCAATCCGCAAGCCGACACCATCATGGGCGTGGCCGCCTCCAGCCTGGCGCTGCTCGACAAGCAGGGCATGCTCGAGCCCTATGCGCCCATCAATCTTGATGGGATCATGAGTCAGTACCGTGACAAGAAGAAGGTCCCCGCCTGGTTCGGCATGGACGTGTGGGGCGCCACCGTGTGCTTCAACACCGTCGAGGCCAAGAAGAAAAACATCCCCACGCCCGAGACCTGGCAGGACCTGACCAAGCCTATCTACAAGGGCCAGATCGTCATGCCCAACCCGGCCTCCAGCGGCACCGGCTACTTCGACGTGACCGCCTGGCTCACGCTGTTCGGCGACAAGGACGGTAAGGGAGGTGGCTGGAAGTACATGGACGCGCTGCATGAAAACATCGCGCAGTACACCCACTCGGGCTCCAAGCCCTGCAACATGGCGGCCGCCGGCGAGTTCCTGGCCGGCATCTCGTTCGAGTACCGCGGCAACACCAACAAAGCCAAAGGCGCGCCCATCGACCTGGTGTTCCCCAAGGAAGGCCTGGGCTGGGACCTGGAAGCGTTTGCCATCCACAAGGGCACCAAGAAGCTGGACGCCGCCAAAAAGCTGGCCGACTGGGCTTCGAGCAAGGACGCCATGATGCTTTACGGCAAGAACTTCGCGATCACCGCGCAGCCCGGCCTGGCACCGCCGCTGGCCAATGTGCCGAAAGACTATGAAGCCCGCCTCGTCAAGATGGACTTCAGCTGGGCCGCCGACAACCGCGAGCGCATCCTGAACGAGTGGACCAAGCGCTATAACTCCAAAACAGAAAAGAAGTAGTAGCCCCCTGTCAGCGGCCTTTGGCCGCTGTCTCCCCCTCAGGGGGACAGCCTCTGTGGCCCGGCTAAGCCGGTTCCACGCGGCTGCTTGCTTTCCGTATCGGCGCGCCCCAGGCAATACATACGTATGACCCACGAATGAACAACGACACCTTTCTGAACCTGCGCCACATCCGCAAGGAGTTCGGCGGCTTCACCGCGCTGCAAGACATCAACCTGGACATCCGCAAGGGCGAGTTTGTCTGTTTCCTCGGGCCTTCGGGTTGCGGCAAGACAACCTTGCTGCGCATCATCGCGGGCCTGGAGGTGCAGACCTCGGGTGAGGTGCACCAGGGCGGCCGTGACATTTCGCGTTTGCCGCCGGCCTTGCGCGATTACGGCATCGTCTTCCAGAGTTATGCGCTGTTTCCCAACCTCAGCGTGGCCGACAACGTGGCCTATGGCCTGGTCAACCGCAAGACGCCCAGGGCCGAGGCCGCCAAACGCGTGAGCGAACTCGTCAAGCTCGTAGGCCTGCCGGGCAGCGAAGCCAAATACCCGAGCCAGCTGTCGGGCGGCCAGCAGCAGCGCATTGCGCTGGCGCGGGCGCTGGCCACTTCGCCGGGCTTGCTGCTGCTGGACGAGCCGCTGTCGGCGCCCGATGCACTGG
>NZ_JBFUBY010000045.1:0-24003 GCF_056405515.1 Polaromonas sp. P1_G2 | reverse complement strand
CCCTCACACCATCAAACTCTCCACCTGCTCCACCGGATAACTGCGCCAGCGCCGATTCAAGGTTTCCTTGGGACTGGTATTGCGGGCATGCACGCGGGCTACATAGAGGTGCTGGTCGGGGTTGATCGCGATGCGCTTTTGCTGCGGGGCCCAGACAAAGGCATTGTCTTCGCCGACATTGATCTCGGCGAAGGGCGCGCCTCGCCAGAACTCTCGGCGATAGCAGAGGGTGCCGCCGCAGACCCAGGGTGAGCGGCCGTCGTAGACGTATTGCCAGGCGCGCCGGCCCTCGGGTGCGTAGAAAAATACTTTGTCCAGGCCGCAGATGTCGGCGCCCTGCTCCAGCAAGGCCTTGGCCTGGGAGCTGAGCCAGCCGGGCGCCATCCAGTCGTCGTCGTCCCAGTGCGCGATGAGTTCACCGTGGGCGAGTTCACAGGCGATGTTGCGTTTGGCGCCCAGGGTCAGCTTGCTGTCCAGCCGCATGTAGTGGATGCTGGGGTGCGGTGGGATCAGGTCGGCGATGCTGTCGCGGCCGTCGTCGAGCACGATGAGTTCGCGCGGGCCGTGGTAGTCCTGTGCGAGAAAGTTGCGGATGGCCTGGGGCACGAATTCGCGCCGGTCGGCGGTGGGCATGATGCAGGACAGCATAGGCCGCGCGGGTGATGGTGCTGCGGCGCGCGGCGCCGCCAGTAGTGGCGCGGCAGCAAGGGTTTTTTCTTGCGGAAAGTAAAAATCGCGGTCTTCGTGGTGCTGCTGCAGGCACTCGGGCTGGGGCATGCGCGTCCAGGCGTTTTGCTGCAGGTACTGGCCTTCCTTGAACTTCCAGGTGTTGCCGTCGTGGCGCACGTAGATCTGCAGTTCACGGCCGGGCACGCGGCACAGGCGCG
The DNA here is from genome assembly GCF_056405515.1 of Polaromonas sp. P1_G2. NCBI lineage: Bacteria > Pseudomonadati > Pseudomonadota > Betaproteobacteria > Burkholderiales > Comamonadaceae > Polaromonas > Polaromonas sp. P1_G2. The sequence goes on along the minus strand of NZ_JBFUBY010000045.1, from coordinate 23,116 downwards.
CGCCGGTGCCCAATATTTTCAGCAGGAAGTCGGCGTCTTCGCGCAGGGAGGTGGCGGGGTAGCGGCAGTCGGCCTGCCACAGGCTGCGCCGGAACACCAGGGTGCCGCCGCTGACGTTCTCGACGAACATGCGGCGGAACAGTGCGCGGCTGGCGGCCCAGAACTCGGCCTGCGGCCGAGCCATGAAGAGCATGTCGTTGAGGCCGGTGACGTCGGCGATGTTGTGCAGGATGGGCGCGGCCTGGCGGCTCAGGCGTTGGTCGCCGTACCAGTCGTCGTCGTCCCAGTGCGCGACGAGTTCGCCCTGGGCCAGGCGCACGGCTTCGTTGCGTTTGGCGCCTATGCTGGTCCCGGCAGGCATGCGGACGCAGCGTATGCGCGCGTCGCTGATGATGTCGGCGGGCAGGTCGCTGTCTTCCTCATAAATGATGATGAGTTCGAGCGCGGGGTAGTCCTGGCGCTGGAAGTAGCGTATGGATTGGGCGACGAAGGCGGGCCGGCCGCGCGTGGGCATGATGCAGCTCATCAGCGGTGACGCGGCGGCCGGCACCGGCACGGGCGGCGGCGCTGCTGCGGCCGGCGGCACGAAGATGCGCATGCGCTCGGGCATGGCGAAGTAGCGGCACTGCTCACCGGCGCAATGGGCGTGGTAAGGCAGGTGGTGAGGCGGGGGCTGCTGGTGCGCCTCGCCGCGCCAGGCGCAGAAGCGGTCCTGGTAGAGCCGCTTGCTGGTGTCTAACAGGGTTTCCTGCAGCCGCGACTGCCGCGGGCACGGCGGCGCGCGGTGCACAAAAGCCCCCAGCGCCCAGACGCCGCGAAAGCCGGCGCGCGCGGCGCGTATGTTGTAGTCCATCTCCCAGCAGGGGCCCTGGGCATAGGCGGTGTCGGCTGCGCCGATGGCGGCCACCACCTCGTTCTTCACCACATAACAAAAGTCCGAGAGGCTGTGCAGCGGCTCGAGTGTCACGCAGGCATTGCCGAACTTTGCCGCCAGCGCATCGGCTTGGTTCCACAAGGCGTCTTGCGTGGCGGCGCAGGCCGGGGCCACGGCCTGCTCGTTCCAGCAGCGGTTGGTCGAGGGGCCGGCCAGGCCGTGGCTGGCGTCGGCATCGAGCGCGGCCAGCAGCAGCTCCAGCCAGCCGGGCGTGACGCGCGCGCCGTTTTCGAGGAAGACATAGATGTCGGCGGGCACGCCGACCAGCCGGTTAAAGCAGGCGGCCGCGCCTTCATGCACGGGCCCGGGCAGCTGCGCGATGCCAGGAAGGGTGTCGAGCAGCGCCTGCAGCGCGGCGGCCGCGGCTTCGTCGGCGGGGTCGGGCAGCAGCCGCAGGCCGAAGGGCATGGGTGTGTTCTCGAACAGGCTGGCCAGGGTGGCGGCCAGGGCGTCGTGGTGCGCGGCCACATGCACGCCGACCAGGATCTGGCGCTCCTGCGGGGCCGGCATCTACCACTCCTCGCAGCTGGCGAGCAGGCCGGCGCCCAGCAGCGCTTCGAGCTTGCGCCAGGGGCTGCCGGGCGCTTCGTCGCCCCAGTCGCCCACCGTATCGAGCAGTTGCTCCAGCGCCACCGCGCGGGCGTCCACCGTGCTGTAAAAGCGCGGGTAGCACAGCAGCAGTTCCTCGGTGCAGGCGCGCACCAGCGCCTCGCGGCGCGCCGCTTCGGGCGCGTGGAAGGAGACATACAGCGTGGGCAGGCCGAGCTGCGGCAGGCGCCGCCACAGGCCGGGGATCACGGCGTACTCGCCGCCCTCGATGTCCATCTTGATAAAGTTGCAGTCGTCAATGGCGTTGACGGCCAGGAAGCGCTCCAGGTCCATGCCCTGGACTTCGCGGCAGGGCTGGCCGACGGCGCCGGGCGCGGCCAGCATGCCGGACATGCTGTCGCCGAACTCGCTTTGCGCGCCGAAATACAGGCCGCCCGCATAGAGTTGCAGCGGGCCGCTCTCGGGGCCAATGCCGTAGGGGTACAGCGCGATGTTGGGCCGCAGCGCGGGGTTCGCCTCGACGTTGGCGGCCAGTTCGGCAAAGGCCACCGGGTCGGGCTCCAGGGCATGCACGCGGCGCGACAGCATGGCGCCGTAGAGCACCGTGGGCCCTATCCAGGCGCCCATGTCGACATAGGACCTGTCGGGCCGCAGGAAGCGCTGGAACACCTCGAAGGTCTGCGGCTCCCACAAGCCGGCGCCGACACGGCGCCAGAAGTCCTGGCGCGCATCGCCGGCCCGGACCCGGAAGGCGTGCTGGTGGACGGACACGCTGAGCGCGTGCCGCGTGTCGTCCTGGACGCTGCTGGTTTGCACGGCCGGCTCCGCTGGGCCGCTCACCAGCACGTGAAGGGCTCCGCGCCGGAGATGTCGGCGCTGAACGCGAAGGCGTTGCCCTGGAAGTCAAGGTCGGACACCTTGATCTTGCACCAGACCATGCCCGAATAGGGACTGCTGCCGGGCTTCAGTTCCATCTGGATGCTCACGTTCTGCTTGAGCGAATCCTGCGTCTGCAGCGACAGCGGCAGGTAGTAGTTGTTGCCGTAGAAGTTGGTCTGCTTGCTGCGCGGTTCGCAGACCATGGTCACGAACTTGCCCCTGTCGTCGTAGACCAGCAGGAAGACGAACTGGTAAAGGGGGCTGGCCTGCCAGAAGAGCCGCACGGTGTGGCCCGGAACGGTCTGTTGCGCCGGCAGGTCGCGCACGGGGTAGATGTTGACCACGCCGGGGCCGCTGGGATAGACGTGGCTGATATCCACCATGGTCCCGTTGTCCAGCGGAAGCTGGCCGTTGCCGACCGGCGTGCTGGAGGACCGCGGCACATCGGCCAGCGGCGGCACCTGCTCGGCCAGCGTGGAATGGCGCGCGGTGCCGGAGCCGTCGCAGTTGAACACATAGCCGCCGAACTGCGTGACCACGCTGGGGGCCTGCACGCCCATGCCGCACGAAGGCACCAGTTGCAGCTGGATCAGGTTCTCGCCCGGCAGCTGCGGCGACTTCTGCAGGCGGCGCACGGTGTCGCGATGGTCGAGGCAGACCTCCAGGCCCCAGGTGATGCCGGCCAGCGAGAACACGCCCGCGCCGTCGTAGTTGAGCACCTGCTGCTCGCGCCCCGGCCCGCCCGTGGTGGACGGCGCCAGGTGGTTGACCTCGCCGAGCAGCAGGCTGTTGGCAGTGGCCGCGGTGGCGAGAAAGTCGACGCCCGACATGAGTTCCTTCATCACCACGACCGTGCCCGCGTCACCCTGCGCCATCATGTTGCCCTGCTGCACCAGCGCGAAGTTGTAGACCTCCTTGTTGGCCAGCGGGTCGATGTCGTAGGGCGGCGCCTTGAGCGTGGGCGAGGACACGCCGAGGATGGTGCCGAAGACGAACACCCAGTCGGCCCAGTCCGCGAGGGCGGCGTAAGCCTGCAGCCTGGTGATGATCTGCTGCACATCCTCCATGCCGTAGGCGCCCGCCGGGCCCCGGAAAAAGAACTCCGGCGCCATGAAGACATTCAGGGTGTCACTGGGCACAGGCGGCGACGACGAGGGCGGCGAGGCGGACGGCTGCAGCACATCGAACGCGGCGTCCATGGCGCGGAACATCAAGGCGCAGCGCGCCTCGAGGTCGAATTCCGGGTTGTCCAGCCCGAGGTAGGCTTTGGACCCATCGGAATTTACTTTGGGCGCGGTGTCCACCACGTAGCCTATGAATCGGACCTTGCTGTAAGCCATGCTGTTTCTCCTGTGAAAATTTTCTGGGGGCGGGGTCAGACGGAAGTCCGCATGAACGGCGTCAACCCATAGGTGAACTTGATGATGTGGTTGACGTAGACGTTGATGGGACGCGTTTCGTACAGGCTCACCTGCACCGCGGACTGGCCCTGTTCGGTCACCGGCCCGGTGGTCGGCGCAGAGGTGCTGGTAGACGCACCGGCTGCGGTGCCACTGGACGAGGGGGTTGCCGGCGCGGGCGCGCTGTCGTAGTCGTGCGCATGGGTTTGCAATGCGAAGGACTGCGTCGAACCCACGCCGCTGCTCTGCCCCTGGCCGCCGGGCGGCACCTTGCGATCGGCGATGTCGGGGTCGTTCTTCGTGCCGGTGCCGTTGCCGTTGCCGCGCAGGAAGAAACCGCGGTAGTCGGGAATCCGGAACTCGTTGCCGCTGCCGCCGTAGACATAACCGAGCACCGCGAACAGCTCGGGGTAGTCATAGGTGCGCAGCAGGCGGCCGTCGCAAAACATCCAGCCCCAGGCCTCCAGCGGGTCGGTGACGTAGGCCTGGTGCCGCACTCCCCGCATTCTCGATAGCGGCGCCGGGCAGCACCTGCGTGCCGGCGCCGGGCTCGTCGAGCACCTGCATGGCYGTGGGCACCACCACCTCCCAGCACGGGCCTATGGGCCGCAGCGGGGGGCGTTGCGGCCCGGACTGCTTGAGGTCGTTGACCAGGGGGACGTCGCCGGGATTGGCGGGCGCCAGCCGGTCGCCGGAGGCCCACAGCATGCCGGACGAGTAGAAGTACAAAAACGCCATCACGTGCGCGGGCCGCACCGGCAGCAGCACACGCGCCTGGTCGGCCTGCAGGAAGCTGGAGAACAGCGCGTCGTCATCGGCGGCCAGGCTGCCGAGTTCGAACTGCGCGCCGCCCGGGCCCAGGCCGGGGCTGGCGTAAAAGCTGTAGACCATCTCGTTCCACTCGAGCACCTCGTCGAAGAACTGGAGGTAGCGCGGCTCGTAGACGGCGAACTCCGAGGGCGGCGACAGCGCGCCGCCGCGGGAGTCCATGCCGGTCAGCGTGAGCATGCGCTCGAGCAGCAGGCGCAGGCAGGCATTGCGGAGTTCGCGCTGCTCGGTCTGCCGGTTCGCCAGCGGCGAGCGTGGGGCGATGCGCCCCTGCGGGCCGCCGTCGGCGCGCGTGTGGTAGCCGGCCAGCCGCTCCTGGTAGGCGCGCATGACGGCGGCGTAAATGCGGATGCGCCACTCGTCCATGCAGCGCTCGGAAGGCGCGCACTGGATCTCGACGTTGACCTGCACCTGCGGGTCAAGGGGCGGCGACAGGCTGGGCGGGTAGTCGAGCACGGACACCGGCACGCTGTTGTCCTCGCCGAACAGCGCCATGCCGTCCGGGCTGCCGGTCGGGGTGTAGGCCTGCCGCCCCACCAGCACCACGGGCGCCGGCAGCCCCGTGGGCGCGCTGACGTAAGCCACAAAGGCCCTGGTGGCGCAATAGCCGGCGGGAACGGCGACCTGCTTTTCTTCCCCGTCGCGCAGAGTGGCAGAGGCGAAACGCTGCGCCAGCGGCGGCGGCTCGAGATCCAGCACACCGTAGTAGGCGCCCAGGCCGGCGTAGTTGCCGGGCTGGATGTCTTTGAAGGTGGCGATGTGCAGCCGCAGCGGCGGCACCGGCTTGACGAAGTCCTGCCCGGCCGAGGCCTGCTCGCCGGCGATGAAGGCGGCGGCGGGCTTGCAGACCATGAACTCCATCATGAGCCGCTGGCCGTAGTTGACGACGCAGGCCTCGTAGACCTTGTTGAGCCAGCGGTAGACGCCGCGCAGGCTGCGCGTGCCGGCCGTGTTGTCGACCAGGCTGACCACCGAGTCCTCGGTCTGGCTCATGGTGCTGCTGGAGCGCGTGAGGCTCACGCTGCGGCTGATGCGGTTGACGGTCTTGTTGAGGATGTCGCGCGCGAAACGCGTGGTGTCGTCCAGGCCCGGCGTGGCRCCCGGCTGCACGGTCTTGCTCCAGGAGCCGTCCAGCGTGGCCTGGGTGGGCGGGCCGTAGCTGCTGGTGAACTTGTTGTACTGGTTGGTTTCGATGGACTCGGCCACCGTCTTGCGCGACTCCTCCTGCAGGTTGCTGCGTTCGTCCGCGGCGTCGTTCTGCAGCAGCTGCTTCTCGCCGCTGCTCTGGTGCGACTCGTCGAGCTGGCGGTGGGTGCGCCTGTGGGTCACCTCGCGGCGCTCGCCGCGCATGACGTTCTCGATGCGCGCGATCTCGCCGCACTGGTAACGCAGCAGGCGCTGGCGCACCATCTGCAGGTCGCCGATGGCATAAGGTTCTATCCAGCCCGGCAGCCCCGGCGGCGGGGAAGCCGCGGGATCCTGGGCCTGCGCCGCCGGCAGCGGGAACACCTGCGCGCTGAGCACGGGCGTGGCCTGCAGCAGCGCGCTGATCTGCTGCGTGCTCAGGCAATCCAGCCCCGGTGCGAGGACGGGCGGCGCGGCGGGGGTTTCGCCGGCAGCCGCGGTGGGGGCATCGGCGGCATTCACGGCATTCACGGCATTGGCGGCGGTAACGGCAGCATTGGCTTGCGCGAAGCTCTCGAAGGGCTGCAGCGCCACCTCGACCAGGTGCGCCATCAGCAGCGCGCGGGTGAATTCGTCGAGCAGCGCGCTGTCGTAACCCAGCGTGACCACCAGGGCGAAATAGCTCTGCCAGACCTGGTCAAGCGCTTTGGCATAACCGGTGGAATCAAGATAAGTCCAGTCCAGCGCATAGCGCGACAGCAGCCGCGTGAGTTGCTCGCAGGCTTTGGCCAGCCAGGCCGCGGGTGCGTCGTCCGGTTTGGGCAGGCGCATGAAGAGCTGCGCAAACTCGCTCACGGGGCAGGCCAGGCTGTTCATGTCGCGGACGAAATCTCCCGCGTAGACCTTGCCGTCGATGAATTCCACGGCCAGTTGCTGCGCGGCCTCGCGCGCGCCCTGCGCCAGGTTGCGGGCGTTCACCAGGTCGCCGAAGAAGCCGCTGGAAGGCGGGCTGGAACTGACGTAGTTGACGAAGCCGTAGAGCAGGTCGTCGGCGCCCACCTTGGGCCAGCGCCGCACATAGACATAAGGAAACAGTTCGTCGGGATGGCTGGTGACGATGGGGATCGGCTCGACCGGGTCGACGGGGGGATCCGGCTCTATGGGCGGCCCCGGCGGCCCCGGTGGCGGAATCGGCCCGCGGGTCGGGCAGGCCACCATGTTGCCTTCGAAGTGGTGGTCGTCGCCCTGCCCTCTCGTGCCGTAGTGGATGTTGGCGAAGATGGCGGTATTGGGGACACCATCAATGTTTACCGGTGTTTCTTGCTGCAGGTAGCCTCGCACGTAGCAGCCTGAGCKAAACTTGAAATCAAAGCCTTGCTTTGGCCGCAGCTTGGTAATCGTGACCCGTTGGCTCTCTGACGGACCTGACTTGCAAGACACGTCGGCGCATGACGGAGTGTCATCGGCCGGCTCGCGATTGATCGTGATGTCGAAAACCAGACAGCCATCCAAGGCAGTCCATTTTCTTTTGATCATTTCGTTCACGGTGTGTGTCCTGGAGAACAGCGCCCGGATCCAGGCATCGGCGCAAGGCTGCGGAACAGCCGGGCGCCGACGCCGGGAGCCTTAGCACATCTGGATGTTTTCGAGGTTGAAGACAAACGGAGTGGAGTTGGGGCCAGGGCCGCCGCCTGTCATCACAATGTCCGCACTGGCAATGCCCAACAAGGACAGCTCGGTGTTGATGTTGGAGATGATGGCCGAGTTCATGACTTCGCCCTGCTCGACTTGCGATACCACGCCGATCCAGATGGTGGGCTTGAACTCGAACACGGCTTTTTGCTGGGGTGCGATCGAGGTCTTGACCGCCAGCAACTTGCCCGACTTGTAAATGCTCGCGTTGACGGCGCCTTTGGGCAGGTTGTTGAGCACCTGCACTTCCTTGGAGCTGGTGCCGGTGCCCGCGGCGATCAGGCGATCCCCCGAACTGGTCAAGGCCATCTGGAACATCTGGCCGTTTCTGGCGGCCAGTTGAGGGGTGAAGTTGCCGTGGCTGTCACTGGCACCGACCTGCATGCCCATAGGGAACTCGAAGGGATGATTGTCGCCCTGGCCGCAGTACTTGATGACCTGCCAGGCCACGGACAACTCATCGAAGTTTGTAGCGACATTCTTTTGGAATATCACAACCTCCGAGTTGTTCGTGTCGTTCGAGTTGTTGATGAAGTTGAGTAGAACGCCCATAAATTTCTCCTGTTGATGAAAATGATGGCAGCACACCATGTACCGCCTGTTTGCCCTCGCAGCTTTGTGGCTGCGGAGGCGAACGCTGTGTGCCCGGATCTGCGCGTCGCTGTCAGATCGGGACAATGTTGTCGAGATTGAATTCGTAAGGCGTGGAGCCCTCGCCCGGCCCGCCACCGCTCATCACGATGTCGGCGCCGGCGATACCGATCAGCGAGATTTCGGTGTTGATGTTCGACATCACCGCCGAGCTCATGGGCTGGCCCTGCACGATCTCGGAGGCCACGCCTATCCACAGCGCCGGCTGGTACTGGAAAACCGCCTTCTGCCCGGGAGATACCGAGGTCTTCACGCCCATCAGGCGACCGTCCTTGAAAATGCAGATATCGACCGCGCCCTGGCTCATGCTGTTGAGCACGTCGAGTTCGGTCGAGGCACTGGCCGGCCCCGTGTACAGCAGGCGCCGGCCGCCGGTGGGGGTGGTGACCAGGCTCAGCATCTGGCCGTTTTGGGCCTTCAGGCGCGGCGTGAAGTTGGCGTGCCCGTCGGTGATGGACACCTCGTAGCCGTCGGGATAGACGAAGGGATGCGTGCAGTCGCGCCCGCAATAGCGGATCACCTTCCAGGCCACGGAGAGGGACGCCATGGTGGTCAGCACGTTCTTCTGGTAGACCACCACCTCGGACTTGTTGCCGTCGTTGGACTTGTTGACGAATCGCAGTTTGATATCCATGGTGATTCCCTGTGGTGGCTGGTCTGCTCGGGGCCGGTGGGCCTTTGCGTTTCAGTGCCGCTACTCTAGGGATGGCCCATGGCCAAAGCGATTACAGGCCATTACAAAGGCGCGCAGGAGCGCGCGTGAAAATTACCCTTGCGCGGCGGCCCTGAAAGCGCCGCGAATGCGGGGACCGCCTTGTCATAAACTTGACGCACTTACTCGCGGCCTGCGGCCCGCGTCCGCGCGCGATGCACCCCGGCACTCCCGACCGAATGGAAACCTGTCCCATGACCCAGCCAGCCAGCCCCAAGCCACTCACCGCCGCGCCCCGGCTCACCAGCCTGTCGCATGGCGGCGGCTGCGGCTGCAAGATCGCGCCCGGCGTGCTCAGCGAAATACTCAGGAACTCGGGCAACCTGCCGGGCATCAACCTTCCCCCGCAGTTGCTGGTGGGCATTGAAACCGCGGACGACGCGGCCGTGTACCAGCTCAACGACGAGCAGGCGCTGATCGCCACCACCGACTTCTTCATGCCCATCGTGGACGACCCCTACGACTTCGGCCGCATCGCCGCGACGAATGCGATCAGCGACGTCTACGCCATGGGCGGCACGCCCATCATGGCGCTGGGCCTGGTGGGCATGCCCGTCAACGTGCTGCCGCTGGAAACCATAGGCGCCATCCTGCGCGGCGGGCAGGACGTCTGCCGCGATGCCGGCATCCCGATCGCGGGCGGCCACACGATCGACTCGGTCGAGCCGATCTACGGCCTGGTGGTGATGGGCCTGGTGCACCCCTCGCGCGTCAAGAAAAATTCGGGCGCGCGCGCCGGCGACGTGCTGGTGCTCGGCAAGCCGCTGGGTGTGGGCATTCTTTCAGCAGCGCTCAAGAAGGAGGTGCTGGATGCCGGGGGCTATGCCCGCATGGTGGCGCTCACCACGCAGCTCAACAAGCCCGGCATTGAACTCGCGCGCATGGAAGGCGTGCACGCGCTGACCGACATCACCGGCTTCGGCCTGGCCGGCCACGGCCTGGAACTGGCGCGCGGCGCCGGCCTGCAGGTCCGCATCGACTGGCAACGCGTGCCGCTGATCGCCGGTGCGCGCGAACTCGCAACGCAAGGTTGCGTGACGGGTGCTTCAGGACGCAACTGGGCCAGCTACGGCCATGAAGTGATGTTGCCGGCGGGCTTTGCCGAGGTGGACAAAGCCTTGCTGAGCGACCCGCAAACCTCGGGCGGGCTGCTGGTGTCCTGCAGTGCGGACAGCGCCGCCGAGGTGCTGGCGATTTTTCGGGCCCAGGGCTTTGCCGAGGCAGCGGTTATTGGGGAAGTCGCCGCAGGACAGGGGATGGCCGTTCGTTGAAACGCCCTACGCGTAAAAAACGCGCGGGAGTCTCGCACAGACCGTAAAACCCTAGGGTAAACCCGGAAATTTTTTGTCAGTCTTTATTCAGTGCGGGAGCTGGCATCCGTCGTACCATTCATGCCTCGACGTCCCCGCTTGGGTACTTTCTTATTCAAAAAAACAGATCGGAGACATCCCCCGTGTCCGCACTCCTCAAACTCGCATTGGCCTATGACTGGCTGACCACGCGGCTGGGCAAGATCGCCGCCTGGACGGTGCTGCTGGCCGCACTGATCTCGGCGGGCAACGCCTTCGTACGCTACGGCCTGGACATCAGCTCCAACGGCTGGCTTGAAATCCAGTGGTACCTGTTCGCCGCCACCGTGATGCTGGGCGCGCCCGTCGTGCTCAAGCTCAACGAACATGTGCGGGTCGACATCATCTACGGCAAGCTCAAGGGCAACGGGCCCGTCTATGTGGACATCTTCGGCCTGCTTTTCTTCCTGATCCCCGTGATGGGCCTGCTGTCCTACCTGAGCTGGCCGCTGTTCGCGAGCATGCTGTCGAGTGGAATGACGGCCGGCGACACGATCCAGAATTTGGGCCTGTTTGGATTTCTACGCAAACTCCTGACCTCCGGCGAAGTGTCCGGCAACGCCGGCGGCCTGATCCGCTGGCCCGCGATGCTGCTGCTGCCGGTGGGCTTCGGCCTGATGTTTTTGCAGGGCATCTCGGAAATCATCAAGCGCATCTGCTATCTCCAGGGCAAGTTCGAGATGGACACGCACTACGAAAAACCGGTCCAGTGATCCGTTTGCATCGCTCGTTCCCATAAAAATACTTTCAGGACTACCCCATGCAGATGGAAAATTTTGCCCCGATCATGTTCGCGGGCCTCGTGCTGATCATGCTGATCGGCTTCCCCGTGGCTTTCTCGCTGGCGGCGCTCGGGCTGGCCTCGGGCTTCCTGGCCATCCAGATGGGCTGGTTCCCCGCCAGCTTCATGTCCAACCTGCCGCTCAATATGTTCGGCATCCTGTCGAACGAGCTGCTGCTGGCGATTCCCTTCTTCACCTTCATGGGCGCGATCCTTGAGAAGTGCGGGCTGGCCGAGGACATGCTGGACTCCATGGGCCAGCTGTTCGGCCCCGCCAAGGGCGGCCTGGGCTACTCGGTCATCATCGTCGGCTTCATCCTGGGCGCCATCACGGGCACCGTGGCCGGACAGGTGATCGCCATGGCGCTGATCTCGCTGCCCGTGATGATCCGCTACGGCTACAACATGCGCTACGCCACCGGCGTGCTGGCGGCCTCGGGCACCATCACCCAGCTGGTGCCGCCCTCCCTCGTGCTGATCGTGATGGCCGACCAGCTGGGCCGCTCCGTCGGCGACATGTACAAGGGCGCCTGGGGTCCCTCCATCCTGCAGGTGCTGATCTTTGCGGGCTACACCTTCATGCTCGGCGTGTTCAAGCCGCACCATGTGCCCGGCGTCCCCAAAACCGCGCGCACGCTCAATGGCTGGGCGCTGTGGGGCAAGTGCCTGCGCGGCATCATCCCCTCTGCCATCCTGATCTTCGCGGTGCTGGGCTCCATGGGCGGCCTCCCCGGCATTGACACCGCCATCGCCACGCCGACCGAAGCCGGCGCCATGGGCGTGGTGGGCGCGCTGATCCTGGCGGCCATGCACAAGCGCCTGACCCGGCCGCTGATCTGGGAAGCCATGGTCGGCACCATGCGCCTGACAGCCATGGTGGTGTTCATCCTGATTGGCGCGCGTGTCTTTTCGATGGTGTTCCAAGGCGTGGACGGCGCCAAGTGGGTCGAGCACATGCTCAGCGGCCTGCCGGGCGGCCAGACCGGCTTCCTGATCGCCGTCAACCTGTTCATCTTCTTCCTGGCCTTCTTCCTCGACTTCTTCGAGATCGCCTTCATCATCCTGCCGATGCTGGGCCCCGTCGCCGACAAGCTGGGCATCGACCTGATCTGGTTCGGCGTGTTGCTGTGCGTGAACATGCAGACCAGCTTCATGCACCCGCCCTTCGGCTTCGCGCTGTTCTATTTGCGCGGCATCGCCGACACGCTGTTCAAGGAAGGGCGCATCCCCAAGCCGATCAAGTCCAACGACATCTACCTGGGCGCGATTCCCTGGGTGGCGATGCAGCTGATCCTGGTGGCGATCGTGATCTTCGTGCCGCAGACCGTGACCATCTTCCTCGACAAGCCCGCGGTGATAGACCTGGACAAGGTCAAGATCGAAATCCCGGCCGACGACAGCGCGACCCCGCCCGCGGGTGGGGCCAGCGGCGCGGCAGGCAGCGACCCGCTGGCGCCGCCGGCCGAACCGAGCGCCGACGACGWGCAGAAAAAAGTCGACGAGCTGTTCAAGACCAAATAATCCGCCTGCGCATCGCAGGACTGCAACGCCCCTTTCGCGAGGGGCGTTTTTTTTGCTACCCTGCGCCACTGCCCAGCTTTCCGCGCCTGCCCGCCTCACACCCACACCAGCCCCCTCCATGGATTCCACTCCCACCCCCACACCCACTCCCAGCCCCTACTTCGGCCCGCCACCGTTCAAGTTCACGCCCAAGGGCGGGAGCATTTCAGGGCAGGCGTTTTCCGTGACCTTCAAGATCCTGGCGACCGTCATCGTGCTGGCCCTGGCCGCGGCCTTTGTGCAGGCCTGGCTGGCCGGCAGGGCCTCGGGTGCATCGGCCGGCGGCGGCTGGTTCATCGCCGGCCTGCTGCTGGTGGCCTACACCTGGTGGCACATCCTGCGCAGCGTCACGCGCCTCGACGAGCAGGGCCTGCACCAGAGCTGGGTCTGGGACAAGCACATGGACTTGCGCGAACTGGCCTACGGCAAGCTGATCCGCGTGCGCGGGCTCGAATGGCTGATCGCGCCACGCCTGTATGTGCGCACGCTGATGGGCAAGTTCGCGGTGTTTTATGCGTCGTCGCCGGAGATGGTGGCGGAGTTCGAACGCCTGGTCAGCGAACTCAAGACTTTCCGCAGTCAACGCTAAAGCACGCCTCACTGCCCTCTAAAAAAGGGCTGGCGAAAAAAAACCGCGACGTGTCGCGGTTTTTTTATGCACGGGCAACTCTTACAGAGTGACGCCTTGCATATAGGTATCGAAGCGCGACTCGGCGAAGCGGAACCAGAGGATCTGGTCCTTCTGGAAAGCGCGGTAGTCGCTGTAGATCTTCTTCCAGTCGGGGTTCTTGTCGGCAAGTTCCGCGTACAGGTCCATCGAGGCTTTGAACGAAGCGTCGAGCACGGGTTTGGGGAAAGGCAGGATCTTGGTCTTGGCGCCCACCAGCTGCTTCAGGGCGGTCGGGTTGCGGGCGTCATACTTGGCCTGCATGTCGATGTGCGCGTGCGAGGCCGCGCTTTCGATGATGGCTTTGTACTCGGCGGGCAGCGCATCGAGCGCCTTGTTGTTGATGAAGAAGTCGACTTCAGGGCCGCCTTCCCACCAGCCGGGGTAGTAGTAGAAGGGAGCCACCTTGTTGAAGCCCAGCTTCTGGTCGTCGTAAGGGCCGACCCACTCGGCGGCGTCCAGTGTGCCTTTTTCGAGGGCCTGGTAAATTTCGCCGCCCGGCAGGTTTTGCGGCACCACACCGAGGCGCTCAACCACCTTGCCGGCGAAGCCGCCGATGCGGAACTTCAGGCCCTTCAGGTCTTCGACGGTCTTGATTTCCTTGCGGAACCAGCCGCCCATCTGGGTGCCGGTGTTGCCGCCGGGGAAGCTCACCAGGTTGTACTTGGCGTAGAACTCGTTCATGAGCTTGCGGCCGTTGCCCTCGTACATCCACGCCGACATCTGGCGCGAGTTCATGCCGAAGGGAATGGCCGCGCCGATGGCGAAGGCCTCGTTCTTGCCGAAAAAGTAGTACGGCACGGTGTGGCACATTTCGATGGAACCCTGGCCCACGCCGTCGACCACGCCGAAGGCGGGCATCAGTTCGCCGGCCGCGTGCACGCTGATCTGGAACTTGCCGCCGGTCATCTCGCCGACCTTCTTGGCGAACACTTCAGCGCCGCCGTAAATGGTGTCCAGCGGCTTGGGGAAGCTGGAAGCCAGGCGCCAGCGGATGGTGGCCTGTGCGTGAACCGCGGGGGCGATGCCRGCAGCGAGAACGCCGGCAATGCCGGCGTTTTTGATAAGGGAGCGAYGATCCAAAATACTATCTCCTGAAGGGGTTGTCGAATGCGCGGACCCTGAATGGGAACCCGCCGGACCGCTCAAGCCGGCACGGCCCGTACGGGCGGCGTGCTCAAGCGAAGTCAGCCCCGGATTCTGTCAGCTTTCACTCTCAAAATCACCCCGTTCTTACCCCTAGGTTTCCGGAAATAAAAAAGCCGCCTGCGAGAGGCGGCTTGCAAATTCCTGACGGGGCACGAAGGCCCCGCGGGAATTACAGTTTCTGCGCTTGCATAAAGCGATCGAAGGTGGCTTCGGTGAAACGGAACCAGAGGTTCTGATCGGCGCGGAACTTGGAATAGTCGGCGTAGATCTTCTTCCAGCTCTCGTTCTTGACGTTGAGCTCCTCATACAAGGCCATGGCTTCCTTGAACGCGGCGTTCATCACATCGTTGGGGAAAGGCCTCAGCTTGGTGCCGGCGCCGACCAGTTGCTTCAGGGCCGCCGGGTTCTTCGCATCGTATTTGGCCTGCATCTCGCCGTGGGCCTGGGCTGCCGCAGCCTCCACAATGGCTTTGTACTCGGGCGTGAGCGCCTCGAAGGCCTTGTTGTTGATGAAGAAGTCCAGCTCGGGGCCGCCCTCCCACCAGCCGGGATAGTAGTAAAACGGCGCGACCTTGTTGAAGCCCAGCTTCTGGTCGTCATACGGGCCCACCCATTCGGCGGCGTCGATGGTGCCCTTTTCCAGCGCCTGGTAAATCTCGCCGCCGGGAATGTTCTGCGGCACGCCGCCTATGCGCTCCAGCACCTTGCCGGCAAAGCCGCCTATGCGCATCTTCAGGCCTTTGATGTCCTTGACGGACTTGATTTCCTTGCGGTACCAGCCGCCCATCTGGGCGCCGGTATTGCCGCCCGGGAAGTTGACGATGTTGTATTTGGCATAGAACTCGCGCATCAGCTTCATGCCGTTGCCCTCGTACATCCAGGCGCTCATCTGGCGGCTGTTCAGGCCGAAGGGAATCGCGCAGCCCAGCGCAAAGCATTCGTCCTTGCCGAAGAAGTAATAAGGCGCGGTGTGGGCCGCCTCGATGGAGCCCTGCTGCACGCCGTCGACCACGCCGAAGGCGGGCATCAGTTCGCCGGCCGCATGCACGGAGATCTCGAACTTGCCGCCCGACATGGCCTTGACGGCCTTGGCGAACACCTCGGCCGCGCCGAAGATGGTGTCCAGCGATTTGGGAAAGCTCGATGCCAGGCGCCAGCGAACGGCTGCCTGGGCATGAACAGCGGGCGCCACGCCGGCCGCCAGTACGCCGGCGATGCCGGCATTTTTGATAAGTGAGCGACGATCCATAAAACTCTCTCCTGAAGTTATAGAAGTTTTCCGTAGGGGGTCCGTAGCGGGGCCGGGTACTGCAATAGTTGCAGCGCCCCGGACACGCCGGCGGAGCATGGACACTTTGTCACTCTTTTTCATAAACCCACCCCGTTCTTACCCGTAGATCGCAACAGATTTCTCCAAAAAAAAACCGCCCGGCAGGGGCGGCTTTTTCCCGGCACGCGCTGCGTACAGGCGTGCTCGGGCCGGGAGCCCAGGCAGTTGCCTGGGCGGGGTGCTAACTTACAGCTTCTGGCTTTGCATGAAGCGGTCGAAGGTGGCTTCGGTGAAACGGAACCACAGGTTCTGGTCGCCGCGGAATTTCGAATAATCGGCGTAGACCTTGCGCCAGTTCTCGTTCTTGGCGGACAGCTCTTCGTAGAGCTTCATGGATTCCTTGAAGGCCGCGTTCATGACATCCGCGGGGAAGGGCCGCAGCTTGGCGCCGGCGCCCACCAGTTGCTTCAGGGCGGTGGGGTTCTTGGCGTCGTACTTGGCCTGCATGTCGACGTGGGCCGCGGCGCTGGCGGCTTCCACGATGGCCTTGTATTCGGGCGACAGTGCGTCGTAGGCCTTCTGGTTGATGTAGAGGTCCAGCTGCAGGCCGCCCTCCCACCAGCCGGGGTAGTAATAGTTGGGCGCCACCTTGTTGAAGCCCAGCTTCTGGTCGTCGTAGGGGCCGATCCATTCAGCCGCATCGATGGTGCCTTTTTCCAGCGCCTGGTAGATCTCGCCGCCGGGAATGTTTTGCGGCACGCCGCCCAGGCGTTCGATGACCTTGCCGGCAAAGCCGCCGACGCGGAATTTGAGGCCCTTCATGTCGGCCAGCGTCTTGATTTCCTTGCGGAACCAGCCGCCCATCTGCGCACCGGTGTTGCCGCAGGGAAAGCTGATCATGTTGTATTTGGCGTAGAACTCGCGCATCAGCTTCAGGCCGTTGCCCTCGAAGGTCCAGGCGCTCATCTGGCGGCTGTTCAGGCCGAAGGGGATCGCGCCGCCGATGGCGAAGGTCTCGTCCTTGCCGAAGAAGTAGTACGGCGCCGTGTGGGCCGCTTCAATGGAGCCCTGCTGCACGCCGTCGACCACGCCGAAGGCGGGCATCAACTCGCCGGCCGCGTGCACGGAGATTTCGAACTTGCCGCCCGAGATCGCCTTGACGTGCTTGGCGAAGGTTTCCGCGCCGCCGTAGATCGTGTCCAGCGACTTGGGAAAGCTGGACGCCAGGCGCCAGCGAACGGCGGCCTGTGCGTGAACGGCGGGCGCAACGCCCGCGGCCAGAACGCCGGCAATGCCCGCGTGCTTGATGAGTGAACGACGATCCATCAGCTTGACTCTCCGAAAGGTGAAAAATAAAAATTCGTGGGCGACGCACGCGCCAGCCTGCCTGCTTTTGCGGGCCCTGGGGAATTCTAGAAATGGAGGGGGTAGCGACCGGGCGGGTTTACCCTTGAAGACCTGACACCAACCTGAAGATGTGGCCCCCACGGTCGCGCACTTCGTGTAGCTCCCTGCCCCTTTCATCACGAATGGGGCCGCTGCGCCTGCGGCCCGGCAAAGCCGGTTCCGCGGCCCCTGCTGGGTTGAGAGGCGTGGCGAAGTCTGTGCTTAGGCGACGGACTTGAGCGTTGGTTTGGCGGGCTTGCCTGACTCGAGCAGTGCACCGAAACGCGCGACGACGGCCGCTTCGATGCCTGCTGCATCCAGCCCTTGCAGGGCCAACAGTTTGGCGGGGTCGCCGTGTTCGATGAACTCGTCTTTGAGGCCCAGGTGCAGCACCGGTTTGTTGACACCGGCGGCTTGCAGGGCTTCGCTGACGGCGCTGCCTGCGCCGCCCATGATGGCGCCCTCTTCGACGGTGACCAGGGCTTCATGGCCGGCCGCGACTTTGAGCAGCAGCTCGGTGTCGAGTGGCTTGGCCCAGCGCATGTTGACCACGGTAGCGCCCAGCTTTTCGGCGGCCTGCAGGGCCGGGTAGAGCAGCGTGCCGAAGGCGAGGATGGCGACGCCCGCGCCTTGGCGGCGGACTTCAGCCTTGCCGAAAGGCAGTGCCTCGAGCCCGGCTTCGGGTTCCACGCCGGCGCCGGCGCCACGCGGATAGCGCACGGCCACCGGATGGTTTTGCTCAAAGGCGGAAGACAGCAGCTTGCGGCATTCGCGTTCATCAGCGGGGCAGGCCACGCTCATGTTGGGAATGCAGCGCAGGAAGGGAATGTCATAGGCGCCCGCATGCGTGGCGCCGTCGGCGCCGACCAGGCCGGCGCGGTCGAGCGCGAACACCACGGGCAGGTTCTGCAGGGCCACGTCGTGGATCAGCTGGTCGTAGCCGCGCTGCAGAAAAGTCGAATAGATCGCGACCACGGGCTTGAGCCCTTCACAGGCCATGCCGGCGGCAAAGGTCACCGCGTGTTGTTCGGCGATGCCGACGTCGTGGTAGCGCCCGGGAAAACGTTTGTGGAATTCGACCATGCCCGAGCCTTCGCGCATGGCCGGTGTGATGCCGACCAGGCGGGCGTCGTGTTCAGCCATGTCGCACAGCCACTGGCCGAAGACCTGGGTGAAGGTCTGCTTGGCCGGTGCGCTGGATTTTTGCAGGCCCATGGCCGGGTCGAACTTGCCGGGGCCGTGATAGGCGATGGGGTCGGCTTCGGCGAGCTTGTAGCCCTGGCCTTTTTTGGTGACCACGTGCAGGAACTGCGGGCCGCCCTGGGTGTCCATCAGGTGCTTGATGTTTTCCAGCGTGGGGACCAGGGACTCGAGGTCGTGGCCGTCGATGGGGCCGATGTAGTTGAAGCCGAAGTTCTCAAACAGCGTGGCCGGCACCACCATGCCCTTGGCATGCGACTCCAGGCGCTTGGCGAGTTCGAGCAGCGGCGGCGCCACGCGCAGCACCTGCTTGCCCATATGCCTGGCCGATGCGTAAAAGCGACCGCTCATGAGCTGGGCCAGGTAGCGGTTCAGCGCGCCGACGGGCGGGCTGATGCTCATGTCGTTGTCGTTGAGCACCACCAGCAGCTTGCAGTGGTCGTGCACGCCGGCGTTGTTCAAGGCCTCGAAGGCCA
This sequence comes from Polaromonas sp. P1_G2, assembly GCF_056405515.1. Classification (NCBI taxonomy): domain Bacteria; kingdom Pseudomonadati; phylum Pseudomonadota; class Betaproteobacteria; order Burkholderiales; family Comamonadaceae; genus Polaromonas; species Polaromonas sp. P1_G2. Next base: position 4,508 of record NZ_JBFUBY010000045.1, on the reverse strand, counting down.
TGCCGGCGCTCATGGCGCCGTCGCCGATGATGGCCACCGCATGGCGGTCTTCGCCCTTTTGCTGGGCGCCCAGCGCCATGCCCAGCGCGGCGGAGATCGAGGTCGAGGAATGCGCGGTGCCGAAGGTGTCGTACTCGCTTTCATCGCGGCGCGGGAAACCCGACAGCCCGCCGAACTGGCGCAGGCTGCCCATGCGCTCGCGCCGGCCGGTGAGGATTTTGTGCGGGTAGGTCTGGTGGCCCACGTCCCACACCAGGCGGTCTTCGGGCGTGTTGAAAACATAGTGCAAGGCCACCGTGAGCTCCACGGTGCCGAGGTTGGAACTCAGGTGCCCGCCGGTTTTGGAGACGCTGTCGAGCACGAAGGCGCGCAGTTCGTCGGCCAGGGGTTTCAGGCCGCTGCGCGGCAGCTTGCGCAGGTCGGCGGGGCTGTGGATGGTTTCGAGCAATGGGTACATCGTGTGTCGTTGTTATGGCGAGGCCGGGTCCTCTGTCCCTGTCTGTCGTTCAGTCCTGGTCAATGGTGGCGGTTGACGAGCATGTCGGCCAGCGCGCGCAAGGCCTCGGTGCGGGCCAGCCCGCTGGCGTCCAGCCCGGCCAGGGCCTTGGCCAGCAACTGCTGCGCGTAGGCCTTGGAGGCCTCCAGCCCCATCAGCGAAACAAAGGTGGGCTTGTCCTGGGCGGCATCCTTGCCGGCGGTCTTGCCCAGCGTGGCGGAGTCGGCGATGACGTCGAGGATGTCGTCGACCACCTGGAAGGCCAGGCCGACCGCCGCGCCGTAGTCGCGCAGGGCTTGCTGCGCGGCGGGTGTCACCGCGCCGCATGCCGCGCCCATCATGACGCTGGCTTCCAGCAGCGCACCGGTTTTCAGGCGGTGCATTTCATGCAGCTGCTGCGAATTCAAAGGCATGCCCACGCTGGCCAGGTCAATGGCCTGGCCGCCGGCCATGCCCTGGAAGCCGGCCGCCTGGGCCAGCATCCGGCACAGCCGCGCCTGCGTGGCGGCGTCGACGGCGCCGCCCTCGGGCGTGAGGAATTCGAAGGCCAGGGCCTGCAGCGCGTCGCCGGCCAGCAGCGCCTGGGCCTGGCCGAACTTGACATGCACTGTGGGCTTGCCGCGGCGCAGCACGTCGTTGTCCATGCAGGGCATGTCGTCGTGCACCAGCGAATAGGCGTGGATCAGTTCGACCGCGCAGGCGGCGCGCAAGGCGGCTTCGGCATTGCCGCCGACGGCCTCGCAGGCGGCCATGACCAGCAGCGGGCGAAGGCGCTTGCCGCCGTCGAGCACGGCATAACGCATGGCGTCGCCCAGGCCCGCGGGCGCGGGGGAATCGGTGGGGCAGGCGACCCAGCGGGACAGGGCGCTCTCGACGCTGGCAAGTTGCCTTGCGCTCCAGTCGCTCAAGGTGAACAGGGGCAGTTTTTCAGGGGCGTTCAATCGGGGTCTCTGGTTGTATCTGGTTCATCGGATGCCTGGAGGGTGGCTCGCGCCCCCTACTCCTGCACCCAGGGCTTGAGTTCCGTGCCTTCCAGCACCTTGATCTGGGTTTCCACGGCCTCGAGCTTGTCGCGGCAAAATTTGAGCAGCTGCGCGCCGCGCTGGTAGCCGGTCAGCAGCTGGTCCAGCGGCAACTGGCCGGACTCCAGGCTGTCCACCAGTTCCTCGAGTTCCTGCAGGGCCGCCTCGTAGCTGGCGGGCAGCGCCGCGGCGGCGGGCGTGGGAGAGGCGGAGGATGAAGCGCTTTTGGCCATGGTTCTTTGGATGAAGGCCTTGATTTTAGGCCGTTGCGGACGGATTGCAGGCCCCGGCGTTCCGGGCTTGAAATTGCAATGTTCGCATTATCCGGCGGCGGCGCGCCAAGTCCCCGGATTTGCCCCGCACGGGTACAATTGATAACAGTTCTCGATAACAACGGCATCGCCGCTGCGGGATACCCGGCCTTGTTTTCATCCGTGGGCTGTCGCTCAGCCTGCTTCCCTCGTTTGTCGACTGCCTCCAAGCCTCGCGCGGCGGCATGTTCACCGAAATTTGCATGTCTGATCTCAGCCTTCGTCTCCTGCAGGCCACCAGCCAGCTCCCGATCTCCAGCTACTTTGACGCGGGCCTGTACCAGCGGGAGCAGCAAAAGCTGTTCGCGCACGGGCCGCGCTACCTGGGCCATGAACTGGCCGTGCCCAACCTGGGCGACTACTACGCGCTGCCGCACGAAGGCGAAGGCCGCGCGCTGGTGCGCAATGCCTCGGGCATAGAGCTGATCTCCAACGTCTGCCGGCACCGCCAGTCGACCATGCTGCAGGGGCGCGGCAACACCGGCAGCAACATCGTCTGCCCGCTGCACCGCTGGACCTACAACACCTCGGGCGAGCTCATAGGCGCGCCGCACTTCGAGATCGACCCCTGCCTGAACCTGAACCGCTACAAGACCACCACCTGGAACGGCCTGGTGTTCGAGGACAACGGCCGCGACGTCGCGGCCGAGATGTCGCAGCTGGCCACCTACGCCGACCTCGATTTTTCCGGCTACCAGCTCGACAAGGTGCACCTGCACGAGTGCAACTACAACTGGAAGACCTTCATCGAGGTCTACCTCGAGGACTACCACGTCGGCCCCTTCCACCCCGGGCTGGGCGGCTTCGTCACCACCGACGACCTGCGCTGGCAACTGGAGGCCGACTATTCGGTGCAGACGGTGGGCGTGTCCGACAAGCTCGGCAAGCCCGGCACAGACACCTACAAAAAATGGCACGACGTGGTGCTGCAGTACCGCAAAGGCGTGCCGCCCAAGTACGGCGCGATCTGGCTCACCTACTACCCGCACGTGATGGTCGAGTGGTACCCCCACGTGCTGGTGGTCAGCACGCTGCATCCGCGGGGCCCGGACAAGACGCTCAACGTGGTGGAGTTTTTCTATCCCGAGGAAATCTGCGCCTTCGAGCGCGAGTTCATCGAGGCGCAGCAGGCGGCCTATATGGAAACCTGCGTCGAAGACGATGAAATCGCCCTGCGCATGGACGCCGGCCGCAAGGCCCTGCTGCTGCGCGGCGACAACGAGTTCGGCCCCTACCAAAGCCCCATGGAAGACGGCATGCAGCACTTTCACGAGTGGTACCGCCGCGAAATGGGCGCCAGCAAAACCACACAGATGATCTGACCGTGCACCTGTGCATATGATGGCTGCAGTCCCGCGTGCTCGTGGGACGGCAGCCATTTTTCGTTCCACCCTCCTCTTCCCCTAAAGCCCATTACCCGCCATGCAAGCCGTCTGGATGATTTTTTCCTCGTTCATGTTTGCCACCATGGGGGTCTGCGTCAAGTACGCGTCCGAGCACTTCAACAGCGCCGAGCTGGTGTTCTACCGCGGCATCCTGGGCATCGTCTTCATGGCGGCCTACGCCCGCGCGCGCGGCATCACCCTCGGCACCCGCTATCCGGCCATGYATGCCTGGCGCAGCGTGATCGGCGTGATGTCGCTGTCGGCCTGGTTTTACGCGATCGCCCATTTGCCGCTGGCCACCGCCATGACGCTCAACTACATGAGCAGCGTGTGGATCGCCGCCTTCCTGGTCGGTGGCGCGCTGATGCTGGGCAAGGCCGGACAGAAAGGACCCAGCCAGGGGCCCCTGGTGATGGCCATTCTTGCCAGTTTCATCGGTGTGGTCATGCTGCTGCGCCCGGCCATAGACCAGAACCAGACTTTCGCCGGCCTGGTGGGCCTGATGTCGGGCCTGGGCGCCGCCTTTGCCTATATGCAGGTCATGGCGATCTCGCGCATGGGTGAACCCGAAACCCGCACGGTGTTTTACTTTGCCGTAGGAACGGCGGTGGCCGGCGCGCTGGGTATGGCGATCATGGGCGTGACGCCCTGGAACTGGCAGCACGCGCTGTGGCTGCCGCCTATAGGCATCCTGGCGTCGCTGGGCCAGATGGCCATGACCAGGGCCTACTCCATGTCGGAAAACCACGGCGGCACATTGATGGTGGCCAACCTGCAATATTCAGGGATTGTGTTCGCGGCCCTCTACAGCCTGATCGTGTTTGGCGACAATATTCCCCTGATTGGCTGGGCCGGCATGGCGCTCATCATCGTGAGCGCGATTGCCGCCACTGTTCTGCGCGCGCGCGCCGCGCCCAATGCACCCGCTGAAGAACACTAAGGAGTTTCCCATGAGCTACACCACCTTGATTTCCGCCGAGCAACTGCAAGCCCTGGTCGCATCCGCAAAGCCGCTGCGCATCTTCGACTGCACGTTCGACCTGATGAAGCCCAACGCCGGGCAAGAGCAGTACCTGGCCTCGCACATCCCCGGCGCCGTGTATGCCAACCTGGACACCGCGCTGAGCGCCAAGCACGGTGTACCGGGCGCCCACGGGGTGATCACCGCCAGCGGCGCCGACGCGCCCGCGTCCGGCGGGCGCCACCCCTTGCCCAATCGCGAGAAGTTCGCCACCTGGCTTTCCAGCGTCGGTTTTGCCAACGACATGCAGGCCGTTGTCTACGACCGCAACGG
>NZ_JBFUBY010000044.1:0-18922 GCF_056405515.1 Polaromonas sp. P1_G2 | reverse complement strand
CACGAGCTTGATCTCATGGCCTGGGAGCTCAACATCAGGCCACGCAAGACCCTTGGCTGGAAAAGCCCTGCCGAGGTCTTCTTTAACAACAAGGCCATGCGAGACGCTGGCCTTATTCCGACTGTTGCACTTGGGGTTTGAATCCGCCMACCAAAGAAAAGGCGACCCGCAGTCTGGGTCCCCTRCGCTTCGCTWCGGGGCAACCTGCGGTGCTCGACTACGGCGGGGTCTCGCGCAAACTCGCTTCGCTCARACAAGCGCGATCCCTGATCCGCCTACGTCTGCGCTCCTCGGCCCAGCCAGGACGGGGCAATCGGGAGCRGGGACAAAASACAAAGAAWCAAACCAAGACAAACAAGGACTCGCCTTGGCGAGTCCTTGTGGTTTTCAGTATTGGGACTTGGTATTCCCTCTCCACCCCTTGTGTATGCGCCGAGGAGCGGAGGTCCAGACGGATCAGGGCAAAAACTTGTTTGAGCCGCAGGCGAGTTGTTTTTGACCCCGACTGGACCGAGCACCGCAGGCTGCCCGTAGCGAAGCGAAGGGACGCAGACACCAGGGTCGCCTTTTCTTTTGCTTACTTTTCTTTTGGCGAAGCAAAAGAAAAGTGAGTAGCCGCCGGGCTACCCCCGGCCAGCCGTCCTCAGCAAAGAGCGCAAAGGCCRGAGCAAGAACCGGCCCTAATCAACCGATCGTTTAAGCCGAATCTCTTCCAGCTTGACGCTGCCAAACGCAACAGTCTTGAGCGAGGGCATCTCCCGCTTGAACCCCGCAGCCTGTTCATAAAACCGAAGCGCACGTTCATTGCGCAACAGCACCCACAGCGTGACCTGTGTGCAACCCTCTTCCTTCAGGCCTTCGCGCGCGCCGTCCCAGAGGGCCAGGCCCGCGCCCTTGCCCCAGTGTTCGGGCAGCACGTACAGGGCCCAGATTTCGCCGACGGTGGATTTGGTGCCGGCATCGCGGGAGCGGTCAAAGCCGACAAAACCGACGATCTGCTCGCCTTCGGTGGCCACCAGCAGTTGCGGTTCGCTGAACTCGATGGCTTCGCGCCAGTAGGCCTGGCGTTTTTCGACGGTGATCTTGGCGAGGTAGTCCTCGGGCATGAGGTCTTTGTAGGCGGCTTGCCAGGTGGCAACATGGATCTCGGCGATGGTTTTGGCATCGCGGGGCGTGGCGGGGCGGACGGAATAGCTGGACATGGAAAATCGGGAGGGTTGTTCTTGGAGTCGGAAAATAATCCGGCGGAGCGGAATTGTCGCCCAGATTGCCTCCCTGCCGGCAATAGATTCGCGCCAAAGCCGCCGAACGGCGGGCCGGTGCCCGGAAGCGGCACGGGTGTCGGGTACATTCGGCGCACCATAACCCTTACAAGCGCGCTCACATCATGGCCCAACGCCTCCAGTTTCCCCTGCAAATGTCCTTCAAGCTCATGGCCGTTGCGCCACAGTTCCTGGTCAAGGACGCGCATAACCAGCCGGTGGCCTATGTCAAGCAAAAACTCTTCAAGCTCAAGGAAGCCATCACGGTTTTTTCCAATGAGAAGCAGGACCAGTTGCTGTATGAGATCAAGGCCGACCGGATCATCGATTTTTCGGCGCTGTACCACTTCACCGATCCGCAGGGCGTGGCGCTGGGAGGCATCAAGCGGCGCGGCATGCGTTCCATCTGGAGGGCCGGTTTTGACGTGCTGGACAACGGCGTCACACATTTCAGCATCAACGAAAAAAGCGTGATGACACGTTTTCTGGATGGCCTCTTTAGCGAAATTCCCCTGATCGGGCTGTTGTCGGGCTACATCTTCCATCCCGCCTACCAGGTAACGCGGCCCGACGGCACGCTGGTGGCCGAGCTCACCAAGCGGCCGGCCCTGTTTGAGGGACTCTTCACCGCCGAACAGATGGCCCCTGTCAGCGAGCGCGAAGAGCAGCAGTTGCTGCTGTCCCTGATGACCGTGCTGTTGCTGGAGCGCACGCGCGGCTAAGGCGGGCACAACAGTCGCGGAGACGTATGGCCATGGACGACGACACCCCGCCCGGCAGCCCCGCCGCCGCACCCGTGTTCAGCATCCGGCTGGACGCGGAGGGCGTACAGTTCAGCGCCTCGCCATCCCTGCCCATCCTGCAGTCGGCATCAGTGGCCGGCGTGGTGATGGACAGCTCCTGCCGCAACGGCACTTGCCGCACCTGCATCCGCAAGCTGGTCAGCGGGCAGGTGGCCTACCGCATCGAATGGCCTGGCCTGAGCGCCGAGGAAAAGAAGGCGGGCTACATCCTGCCCTGCGTGGCGTACCCGCTGTCGGACCTGGTGATCGCGGCGGCCGACTGAACGGCCGGCGCCACCGGCAGGTCCCCGGGCGACGAAGCGCCCTCGCCCAGCGCGCGCTGCATCAGCACCGTGTCCACCCACTGGCCGAATTTGTAGCCGACGCAGCCCAGCGTGCCGACGCGCGTAAAGCCCTGCGCCTCATGCACCCGCAGCGAGCCGGTGTTGGCGCTGTTGCCGACCACGGCCACCATCTKCCGGAAACCGCGCTGCTCGCACTCGTGGATCAAGGCGCGCAGCAAGGCGCCGCCGACGCCGGCCTGGCGCATGCCGGGCGCGACATAAATCGAATCCTCCACCGTATGGCGATAAGCCGGCCGCGAGCGGTAAGCGCTGCCATAGGCATAACCCGCCAGCACCCCGCCCTGGCGCGCCACCAGGTAGGGGTAGCCGCCGCGCAGGATGTCGGCGCGGCGCAAAAGCATCTGGGCCGCGCTGGGCGGCTCCAGCTCAAAAGTGGCCAGGTTGGTCGCCACGTAGTGCGCATAGATGGCCTGTATTGCCTCGATGTCCCCCTCGGCGCAAGGGTGGATGGAAAGTGCACCGGCCGCATCGGGCGCGGACGGTGATGGTGACGCGGGGGAAGCTTGTGAAAAATGCTGCATGCCGCCATGGTTGCGCAAGGTCACCCATAAGTAAATATGTTGAAACTTATGGTTTTGATTAGAATTTCTTTGCATGCTCAACCTGGACCACCTGCGCACCTATGCGCTCATCGTCGAAACCGGCAGCTTCTCGGGCGCGGCCGAAAGACTGGGCCTGTCGCAGCCGGCTGTCAGCCTACAGATCCGTCAGCTGGAGCAGCGGCTGGGCGTGCGCCTGGTCGAGCGCGTGGCGCGCCGGGCCTCCCCCACGCCGGCGGGCCTGGATCTCCTGGCGCAGATCCGCCACGTGGACGCGGCGGTGGAAGGCGTGCTGACGGCCATGGCCTCGCATTCGGCCGACGTCACTGGCCGCGTGACACTGGGAACCGGCGCCACGGCCTGCCTCTACCTGCTGCCGCACATCCTGCGTTCGCTGAGGGTGCGTTTTCCCAACCTCAGCGTGCTGGTCAGCACCGGCAATACCGCCGACTTCGTCAAGGCGGTTGAAGGCAACACCATGGACATGGCGCTGGTGACCCTGCCCGTCAAGCGCCGCGCGCTGGTCACCACGCCGATGTTGAACGACGAATTTGTGGCGGTGATTCCCAGGCGGGAGGCGGGGCTGCCCGCCCGCATAACCCCGGCTTTCCTGGCCAGGCGCGAACTTGTGCTGTTCGAGCCGGCGGCCAATACCCGCGTGATCATCGACCAGTGGTTCCAGGACGCGGGCCATGCCCCCAGGCCCGTCATGGAACTGGGCAGCGTGGAGGCCATCAAGGAAATGGTGGCCGCGGGCCTGGGCTGCAGCATATTGCCGGCCATGGCCGTGACCGGCCCCGGCCAGCATCCCGAACTCGCCGTTCACCCGCTGTACCCGCGGCTGCAAAGAACACTGGCGCTCGTCATGCGCAGCGACAAGCCGGTCAACAAGGCCATGCGCCAGGTGATTTCCGCGATCGAGCAGCGGACGGGGAACTGAGCGTTGCAAGCCCCTGCCAACATTCGACACAAAAAACCCGCCGGCCATGTAGCGCGCTGTCAAACAACTGTGCCAGCATGTCAGGATGGAAATCCTGCCGCCGACCGCCGCCGTGGAAAGTCCCCGCAGCCTTCACAGCCCCTACAGCCTCACGCCGGCGCGCGACGCGGCCGCGAGTTTCGCGGAACTCGAGGAGCTCAAGGCCATCTTGCTGGCGGGCAGCGCCCACTTTGAGGTCGACGTCGTGGCCGAGGCGCACACGGCCGGGCCCTCGTTTCCGCTCTACACCGCCAGCATAGGCTCGCGCGACCCGCAGGCGCCGGCCGTCGGCTTCTTCGGCGGCATCCACGGGCTGGAGCGCATCGGCACGCAGCTGATCCTGCATTACCTGCGCGCGCTGCTGTTTCGCCTGGAGTGGGACGAGCTGCTGCACCGCCAGCTCGAAAAAATCCGGCTGGTGTTCATGCCCATCGTCAATCCCGGCGGCATGTGGGCGCACAAGCGCGCCAACCCGCAGGGCGTGGACCTGATGCGCAACGCGCCGCAGCGGGCCGAGGGCCATGTTCCTTTCCTGGCCGGCGGGCAGAGCATCAGCCCCTCGCTGCCCTGGTACTGCGGCCGGCCCGGCATGCCCATGGAGGCCGAAAGCGCCGCGCTGCTGCGCGTGGTGCACGAGCAGCTCGCCAGCCGCCCTTTCAGCCTGGCGCTGGACTGCCACTCGGGCTACGGTTTTGACGACAGCCTGTGGTTTCCCTATGCCAAGACGCGCCGGCTGATGCCGCACCTGCCCGAGATGTTCGCGCTGCGGACCATGCTGGAACAGTCGCACCCGCACCACGCCTACAGCTTCGAGCCGCAAAGCAACCAGTACCTGCTGCACGGCGACCTCTGGGACCACGCCTACGACCACGCGCCGCCGCGCCACGTGTTCCTGCCGATGACGCTGGAGCTGGGCTCCTGGCTGTGGATACGCAAGAACCCGCGCCAGCTGTTCTCGCGGCACGGCATCTTCAATCCCATGAAGGCGCACCGCACCAAACGCGTGCTGCGCCGCCACGCGGATCTGCTGGACTTCCTCACGCGCGCCGCATTCGCCGCGCCGAACTGGCTGCCCTTGGGCGCGCGGCGCGCGCAGCTCACGCAGCTGGCCACGGCGCACTGGCGGCCCAGGCGGGTGCCCTGATGACCTGGGTGCTGCTCAGGGGCCTGACCCGCGAGGCGCGGCATTGGGGCGACTTCGCGGATCGGCTCGCGCGCGCCTTGCCGGGCTCGGCCAGCGCGGCCACCCGGGTAGTGGCGCTGGACCTGCCGGGCAACGGTGTGTATTGCCGTGAAGACTCGCCGGCCACGGTGCGCGCCATGGCGGACTTCGCGCGCGAACAATTGCGGGCCCGCAAGCTCGCGCCGCCCTATCGCCTGGTGGCGATGTCCTTGGGCGGCATGGTGGCTACCGACTGGGCGCTGCGCCATCCGGAGGAGGTGGACGGGCTGGTGCTGGTCAACACCAGCATGCGGCCGCTGGGCCGCGCCCGCGAACGCCTGCGCCCCACCACCTGGCTGCCGCTGGCGCTGGTGGCCGCGCGCTGGCGCGATGCGGCCCATGCCGAGCGCGTGATCCACCGCATCACCTGCAACCGCAGCACTTCGCGGGAGCAAGACCTAGCCGCGTGGACCCGCATCCGCCAGGACGCGCCCGTCAGTGCCGCCAATGCCTGGCGCCAGCTCAAGGCCGCCGCGGCGTTCACGGTGGCAGCCCCACCCGCCTGCCCGGTCCTGGTGCTGTCGTCGGCCGCCGACCACCTGGTGCACCCGCGCTGCTCGGCCCGGCTGGCCCAGGCCTGGCAGGCCACCCACCACGAGCATCCCTGGGCCGGGCACGACCTGCCGCATGACGATGCGGACTGGGTCTGCCGGCGCATTGCCGATTGGATCGAGGGCGGCTGAACCCGCTCTTTTTCCGCATCGCGGGCTGTCAAGGGTGCCCTTGGCGGAAAACCGGGTTTTGGCCGGGTGGCCCGACGCGGCAAACCGACTCAGGCAAAATCATCCCTTGTCTATACAAGACACGCCTTCCATGAAGAACCCCATTCCTCCCGAATCCCAGCTCGCCGGCCTGCCCGCCAGTGATGGCGGCCAGGCCGCTACACCGGTGCGCAACAAACGCATGTGGGCGCTGGCGCTGGGCACCGCGGCGCTCTGGAACCTGGACCCGGCCTTCGGCGAAATGGCCGAGATGATCGGCATGATCGCCTGCGCCGGCAACAAGACACTGGCCAAGGACGCCATCGCCCAGATGCGCAACAAGGCGGACAGCCTGCGCGCGAAGATTCCGCCCCTGCCGGCCAGCGCCCTGACCAAGGTCGTGCGGCGCGCAGAAGCCGCCTGCGGCGCGGTGCTCGACAAGGGCGTGCGCGTCAAGGAAGTCGAGGCCAGCTGGGAACACTTTGTCGCCTGCGTGCGCGCCTTGCCGGACAGACACAGGTAGACGATCAGCGCGAAGCCTGGGCGTAGGGACTCTGCCGCCGCGCCAGCGCGCCCAAAGTCTGCATCGCCGCCTCAAAACGCTCGCTCCACGGATGCCCATAGTTCAGCCGCAGGCAATGGCGGAAATTGCGGCGTGCTGAAAACACCGGCCCCGGCGCCACGCCTATGCCCTGCTCCAGCGCCGCCTGGTGCAAAGCCAGCGCATCAAAGCCTTCGGCGAATTCCACCCACACAAAATACCCACCCGCGGGACGCGACACGCGCACGTCCGACGGGAAATGGCGGGCCAGCGCGGCCAGCAGGCTGGACAGCTGCGACTCCATCGCATGCCGCAGCTTGCGCAAATGCTTGTCGTAGCCGCCGTGCTGCAGGTAGTCGGCGATCGCCAGTTGCGCGGGCAGGCTGGCCGACAGCGTGGTCATGAGCCTGAGCCGCTCGATCTGCTGGCCGAAGCGGCCGGGCGACACCCAACCCACGCGGTAGCCGGGCGCCAGCGTCTTGCTGAAAGAGCTGCAGTGCATCACCAGGCCCTTGCGGTCAAAGGCCTTGGCGGGCAGGAAGCCGCGGTGGCCGAAATAGAGCTCGGCATACACATCGTCTTCGATCAGCGGGATGTCGCGGGCCGCCAGCAGCGCGACCAGCGCTTTCTTTTTCTCGAGCGGCAGGCTGGCGCCCGTGGGGTTCTGGAAAGAGGTCATGAACCAGCAGGCCTTGACCGGGTGGCGCTGCAGCGCATCGGCCAACGCCGCCAGGTCCAGGCCGTCCTGCGGGTGCACCGGAATCTCCAGTGCTTTCATCTTGAGCCGCTCCAGCGCCTGCAGGCTGGCATAAAAGCCGGGCGACTCGACCGCGACCAGGTCGCCGGGCTGGGCCACGGCCGTCAGGCACAGGTTGAGCGCCTCCAGCGCGCCGTGCGTGACGATGAGCTCCTCGGCCGGCTGCGCCATGCCCATGGCCAGGTAACGCAGCGCGATCTGCCGGCGCAAGCCCTCATCACCGCACGGCAGGCTGGCCACGGTGTCCGGCCCCTGGATAAAACGCGAACTGCGGGCCAGCGACTTGCCCAGGCGCTGCAGCGGGAACAGTCCTGGCGCCGGGAAGGCCGAGCCCAGGGGAACGATGGCCGGGTCCTGCGCCGCACCCAGCACGGCGAACACCAGTTCGCTGACGTCCGGCCGCGGCGCCACCCGGGCCGTTTTGCCGGCCTTGCCATCGGCGGCCCCGCGCGCCGGCGCCGCCAGCTGCTGCACGGCCGAGGCCGTCACGTAATAGCCCGAGCGCGGCTGCGCGCGCACCAGGCCTTTTTCTTCCAGCCGGTAATAGGCCTTGAAGGCGGTGGAGGCGCTCAGGCCGTGCTGCGCCGTGATCGTGCGTATCGACGGCAGGCGTGTGCCGGGCGCCAGGCGCCCGCCGCGGATGTCGGCGGCCAGCAGTTCGACCAGTTGTTCGTAGCGTTTCATGGATGGGCCATCTGATATTGCAATTTTCCGCTGTTTTTCATCTGATACGCTTTTTTCGACGGCAACTGATGCTTACGCCGACGGCCCATGTGCGGCATGATGGCCGCATGGAACAGACCTGTTTTGGACGCCTTTTGCTGCGCCCCCTACGCCTGCTGACGTTGCCCGCCGTCCTGGCCTGGGCGGCGGCCGGCCCCGCGGCGGCGGCGCCACCCCCTTTTGAAGACAGCATCGCCCAGCGCGCCATGGCCTGCACCGCCTGCCACGGGCAGCAGGGCCGTGCCGCGCCCGACGGCTACTATCCGCGCCTGGCCGGAAAGCCGGCGGGTTACCTCTACAACCAGCTGCTCAACTTTCGCGACGGGCGCCGCCACTACGGCCTCATGACGCAACTGATTGAACCGCTCAGCGACGCCTACCTGATGGAGATTGCCACCTATTTCTCGCAGCTGGAGCTGCCCTACCCGGTGCCCCTGCCCGCCGCCGCCGCGCCCGAAGCGATGCGCCACGGCCGGCAGCTTGTGCTTGAAGGCGACGCCGCGCGCCAGCTTCCGGCCTGCGTGCAATGCCACGGCCAGGCCATGACCGGCGTGGCACCCGGCATTCCCGGCCTGCTGGGCCTGCCGCGCGACTACCTCAACGCGCAGCTGGGCGCCTGGAAGGCCGGCACGCGCCGCGCGCACGCGCCCGACTGCATGAAGGAAGTGGTGGCCCGCCTCACCGTCGAAGACATCAACGCCGTGGCCAGCTGGGCGGCCGCGCAACCCCTGCCCGCCAGCACCAAGCCGGCTACCAGCCTGCCACCATTGCCAGCCGGCGCGACCGCCATCACCTGCGGCAGCGCGCCCGCACCTGTTGCACCTGTGCTTCCCGCGAAGGCGCAGAAATGAAAAATAGCCCCCACGCTCCCTCACTACGTGTGGTCGCTGCCCCCCGAGGGGGCGCTTTTCATCTTGGGGCGGCCCGGCGATGAAAAAACTCTTCAAAATCGTGCTGGCCCTGCTGATCCTGGCCGTCGGCGCCGGCGCGCTGGTCTGGGCCCTCAATGTGCGCGACGAGATCGACGTGAAGGCGCCGGTGGCCAACGCCGCACCCAGCGACGACCTGATCGCGCGTGGCGCCTACCTGGCGCGGGCCGGCAACTGCCAGACCTGCCATACCGCGCCGGGCGGACAGGCCTATGCGGGCGGGCGCGGCATCGCCACGCCCTTCGGCACCGTTTTCACCTCCAACCTCACGCCCGACGACAAGACCGGCCTGGGCACCTGGTCGTCGGCCCATTTCTGGCGCGCCATGCACAACGGCCGCTCCAAGAACGGCCGGCTGCTGTACCCCGCCTTTCCCTACACCAGCTACACCCAGGTCACACGCGAGGACTCGGACGCGTTGTTCGCCTACCTGGGCAGCCTGCCCCCCGCGGTGGCGCCCAACCTGCCGCACGCGCTGCGCTTTCCCTACCAGTCGCAGGCGGCGCTGGCGGTGTGGCGCGCGCTCTTCTTCAGCCCCGGCGTGTATGAGGCCGACACGGCGCGCGGCGCCGAGTGGAACCGCGGCGCCTACCTGGTCAAAGGCCTGGGCCACTGCGCGGCCTGCCACACGGCGCGCAACGCGCTGGGCGCGAGCAACCAGGGCCTGGACCTGGCCGGCGGCCTGATCCCGATGCAGAACTGGTATGCGCCCTCGCTGGCCTCGCCCTATGAGGCGGGCGTCAGCGACTGGGACAAACAGCACATCGTGAGCCTGCTCAGAAACGGTGTCTCGCCGCGCGCCTCGGTCACCGGCCCCATGGCTGAAGTCGTGCAGCGCAGCACCCAGTATTTAAGCGACGCCGACCTGGGCGCGATGGCGCAGTTCCTGAAAGAACTGCCCGCCTCGCACACGGCGCCGCCTGAACCTGCCGCCATCAGGACCGGAGGCGAGTCGGTGGAACGCGCCGCAAAACTCTATGAGCAGCACTGCGCGCAGTGCCACGGCGCCAAAGGCGAAGGCATCGCCAACGCCTACCCGGCACTGGCAGGCAACCGCGCCGTGACCATGAGCCAGGCCGTCAACCTCGTGCAGATCGTGCTCAACGGCGGCTACGCGCCGTCCACGGCCGGCAACCCGCGGCCCTTCGGCATGCCGCCTTTTGTACTGGTGCTCAATGACGCCGACATGGCGCTGGTGCTCACGCACGTCCGCCAGTCCTGGGGCAACCGGGCGAGTGAAATCACGCCGCTGGATGTGAACCGGATACGGGCGAGTACGGGACGGTAGGCGGGCGTGCCGGCCGTCATGTGAACGCAACAGAGGCCGCTGACATACCAGCGCCCGTTCATTTTGAGGAGGCAGTCTGCGGGCTGCACACCTAGAATCATTTGTGGGAGTTTTTATTGAACCGACAAAGTTGACAAAGGCCGGACATGGACAGCAAGTCTTTTAACAACAGCCGCCGGGCGATGTCGCAGGTCTGGCAATATCCATTGCGCCTGGTTCAAATGCACACCGCATCCGTTCGCTTGCTGCTGGTCACGGCCCTGGCTTGCACCGGGGTTGCTTCGAACCCCGCAGAGAACGCCAAGTCCGTCCCACAGGACGTTCGCCAATTTGTTGCCGACTTCTACCCTTTTTCGGAAATCGTTGGAGCGGAGGCCGGAGACCTCGACGGTGACGGCGTTGACGAACATGTGCTTCTCTTGAATGCCGATGAAAGCATGCAACGGCTGCTCATCGTCGGCACAAAACCCAATGGCGGTATTGAGCCTGTTTCCGTGTCCAAGCCTATCTCTCACTGCCACCATGGCCGCGAGATCTGGATACAAAAGAAATCGCTGTACRTGCATTGCTTCCACAGCGTGGACCGGTCAATGTCTTCGAACTGGACATACCAGTTTGCCGTGCGCGATGGCCGAATAAGGTTGATCGGTTCGGAGTCGTGGCGGGCGGCAACGTCGGACGACCCAGCCAACCCCGAATACTCGACCAGCACGAACTACCTGACGGGCAATGTCATCGAGAGCAAGACAGTCAAAAGGCGGGTTGTGCTTCAGAAGAAGTCGCTGCTACCCGCGACCGAGCGGAAACCCCAATTTTTTGACGAGATGCACATTCAGTGAGTGATGGAGAGAGAGCGGGCGAGCCCGCTAACACCGACCCTCCGTGCAAAAAGAGGTCGCCATTCAACTTAACGATGGAAGAGCACCCATTCTTGTTGCCGATTCGAGTCGAGCTGCCCCAATGTGTCGGCGCACCCACGAAGACCTTTCGCCAGCCGCCCTAGAGGTATCCAAGCCCTTTTCTCAAGAAGGCTCTTCCGGACGGATCGGGTCGAGTCGCTCATGTCAACCAACGCCGCGCGGCGTCACCATCCTGTCCCGCCGCGACAGCGACGGAAACATCCTGAACCAGGCCGCCGCCACCAGCAGCGTGCCCACGCCACCGGCCACCACCGAGCCCACCGGCCCGAGCAGCGCGGCGGTGGCACCGGATTCAAACTCACCAAGCTGGTTGGAAGCGCCTATGAACACCGAGTTGACGGCGCTGACGCGGCCGCGCATCTCATTGGGCGTTTCAATTTGCACCAGGGTCTGGCGCACCACCACGCTGACCATGTCGGCCCCGCCTGAAACGGCGAGCACCAGCAGTGACAGCACAAAGCTGGTCGACAGGCCGAACACCACCATGCAGGCGCCGTAGAGCGCCACCGCCGACAGCATGGTCGGCCCGACGCGGCGCTCCAGCGGCCAGCGTGTGAGCAGCGCCGACATCAGCAAGGCACCCGCGGCCGGCGCGCCGCGCAGCAGGCCCAGGCCCCAGGGCCCGACGTGCAGGATGTCTTTGGCGAACATGGGCAGCAGCGCCGTGGCGCCGCCCAGCAGCACGGCGAAAAGATCCAGCGACACGGCGCCCAGCAAGGCCTTGCGCTGCCACACGAACTCCACGCCGGCCAGCAGCGTGCGCAAGGTCACCGGTTCGCGCGGCGGCGGCGCATGGTCGTAGCGCAGCACCGCGATCAGCACGCAGCCGGTGGCAAAAAGGAAAGCGCAGGTGGCGTAAACCGCCGTGGCGCCGGCCACAAAAATCACGCCGCCCAGGGCCGGCCCGCCGATGACCGCCGCCTGCATGCCGGCCGAGCTGAAGGCCATGGCGCGTGGCAGCATGGTAGGCGGAACCAGCACCGGGGTCAGCGCCTGCTGCGCCGGCATCTGGAAGGCGCGGGCCACACCCAGCAACACCGACACCGCGAGCAGCAGCTCGCGCGAGGCCCAGCTGTGGTGGGCGCCCCAGCCCTGCGTGGCGGACACCAGGATCATCGCCACCGTGGCCTGCGTGACCAGGCAACCGGCGATGATGCGGCCGCGGTGCACGCGGTCGGCCACATGCCCCGCCACCAGGGTGAGCAGCAGCGCCGGCATGAACTGGTACAGCCCCACCAGGCCCAGGTCCCAGGCGTTGCCGGTCAGCTCGTACATCTGCCAGCCCACCGCCACCATCAGCATCTGGTTGCCCGTGGTGCCGAACAACCGTGCGAACCACATGCGCATGAAACTGCGCTGGGCAAAGAGATCGGAGACGCTGTGAAGAGGCATGAACCTGGCGATTGTCTCCAATCCGGCTTGACTAGTTAYTAGTCGTTCGTATAATAACAACATGGTGCGCCCTTCCCAATACATCGACCAACTCCTGCTGGATGCCGGCCTGGAGCTTTTGCCGGAGACAGGCTGTGCCGGCCTTTCGGTACGGCGCCTGACCCAGCACGCTGGGGTCAACCTCGGCATGTTTCACTACCACTTCAAGACCAAGGAAAACTTCATCAAGGCGGTGCTGCAGCGCACCTATGAAGAGATGTTTTCGGTGCTGACGCTGCGCGTCAACCCGGCGCACGCGCCCATGCAAAACCTGCGCGACGCACTCGCCGTGCTCGGAAGTTTCGGCCTCAAGAACCGGCGCCTGCTGGTGCGCATCCTGGGCGATGCGATGGGCGGAGAACCCCTGTCGGCAGAATTCCTCAAAGCCAACCTGCCGCGCCATATCGAGGTGGTCGCCTCGCTAATCCAGGATGCACAGCGGGAAGGCACCCTGGCGCCGGCGCCCGTGCCGCAGGTCATCGCTTTCATGGCCGGTGCCGTGGTTGCACCCATTCTCGTGGGCACGGCCCTGCAGCAAAACCCGGGCTCCGAAGGCCCCGCGGCCCTGGTGCTGTCCGAACAGGCGCTGGCCCAGCGAATTGAATTCGCCTTGCGTGGGTTGGCTGCAAATAAGTCCAAGGAGGCTTCATGAAAAAACTGTTGCGTTGCGGCGCCCTGCTTGCGACCGCCCTGCTGGCCGCGTGCGGTGAAAAGGCGCAGGCGCCCTTCCCCGGTTATGTCGAAGCCGAATACGTACGGCTGGCGGCGCCCATCAGCGGCACGCTGGCCAAACTGCACATGAACCGCGGCGACCAGGCCGCGGCATCGGCGGCGGCCTTTGTGCTGGAGCAGGAAAGCGAACGCGCCGCGCGCCAGGAGGCGACTTACCGCGTGGCGCGGGCACAGGACGACCTGGCCAATCTGCGCCAGGGCAAGCGGCCCGACGAACTGGCGGCCATCCGCGCGCAGTTGGCGCAGGGCCAGGCAGCGCTCGAGCTGTCGTCTGCAGAACTGGCACGCAGCAACCGACTGGTGGCGCAGCAATTCCTCTCGCCGGCCAGCCTGGACCAGGCCCGCGCCGCCGTGGCGCGCGACCAGGGCCGCGTCAACGAGCTCAATGCCCAGTTGCGCCAGGCCATGCAAGGCGCGCGCAGTCCGGAGATCAGCGCTGCCGAGCAGGAAGTCAAGGCCGCGCAGGCGCAGCTCGACCAGGCGGGCTGGCGGGTCGACCAGAAAACCCAGCGCACCCCGGTGGCGGGTGAAGTAACAGACGTGCTTTACCGCGAGGGCGAATGGGTGCCTGCGGGCGCGGCGGTGCTCACGCTGCTGCCGCCGGCCAACATCAAGGCGCGCTTTTTCCTGCCGCAAAAACAATTGGGCGCCCTCGCCATCGGCCAGGACGTGCGCTTGCAGTGCGACGGCTGCGGCGCGCCGATTCCCGCAAAAGTCAGTTTTATCGCGCGCGAGGCCGAATACACCTCGCCCATCATTTACAGCAAGGAAAACCGCGCCAACCTGGTCTTCATGGTCGAGGCGCGCCCCAGCCTGCAAGATGCACGCCGCCTGCACCCGGGCCAGCCGCTTGAAGTGCACCTGGGCGCCAGCCCCTCCGGGCGGGCCTCATGAACGAGGCCACCGGGCAGCCCGCGCTGATTGACGTGAAGGGCTTGACCAAACGCTACGGCGACCGCGTCGTGGTGGACCACTTCGACATGCGCGTGCCCAAGGGCCGCATCTACGGCTTTCTCGGCCCCAATGGCAGCGGCAAGACAACCACCATCCGGATGCTGTGCGGCCTGCTCACACCGGACGAGGGCGAAGGCACTTGCATGGGCTACGACATCCGGACCCAGGCCTCGCTGATCAAGCGGGAAGTGGGCTACATGACGCAGCGCTTTGGACTCTACGAAGACCTGACGATCGAGGAAAACCTCGATTTCATCGCGCGCGTCTATGCCGTGCAGGACAGGCCCCGCAAGGTGACTGAAACGCTGGAACGCCTCGGCCTGCTGACACGGCGCAAGCAGCTGGCCGGCTCGCTTTCGGGTGGCTGGAAGCAGCGGCTGGCACTGGCGGCCTGCCTGATCCACAGCCCTCGGCTGCTCTTGCTGGATGAACCCACGGCCGGCGTGGACCCGGCCGCCCGTCGCGACTTCTGGGACCAGATTCATGACCTGGCTGCCGCGGGCCTCACGGTGCTGGTCTCCACCCACTACATGGACGAAGCAGAACGCTGCCACGAACTGGCTTACATCGCTTATGGCAAGCTGCTCACACGCGGTACGGTGGCCGAAGTGATCGCCGGTGCGGGGCTGGTGACCTGGGCTGTCTCCGGCCCGAAGCTGATCGAGGTGGCGCATCACCTGCGCGACGCTGAAGGCATACGGACCGTGGCGCCCTTCGGCGCTACGCTGCACGTGAGCGCCTCCGGCACGCAGGCGGTGCAGGACGCGCTGGCCGCGCTGCCTTTTGAAGGGCTTACGGCGGAGCCGATTGAACCCAGCCTGGAGGACGTCTTCATCGCGCTGATGCAGGATGCGCAAGACAATTTTGCCGGGGCCGCCGCATGAGCTGGTCGCGCTTTCTTGCCATCCTGATCAAGGAGATGCGCCAGGTGCGCCGCGACCGTTTGACCTTCGGCATGATGGTGGGCGTTCCCATCCTGCAACTGCTGCTGTTCGGCTTCGCCATCAACAGCGACCCCAAACATTTGCCCGCCGCCATTGTGGTGGCCGACGAGAGCGAGTTTTCGCGCAGCTTCGTGGCGGGCCTGGAGAACTCGGAATACTTTCGCATCACCCGTCGCCTGCAAAGCGAAGCCGAAGGCGACGAACTACTGGCCACCGGCGAAGTGCAATTCGTGCTGGTTGTGCCGCCGGACTTTTCACGCAAGCTCATGCGTGGTGAACGCCCGGCCATGTTGCTGGCCGCCGATGCAAGCGACCCCGCCGCCACCGGCAACGCCATCGCGGCACTGAACGGTATCGGACAGCGTGCGGTAGGCCGCGAACTGTATGGCCCGCTGGTTTCGCTAAAGCAGGGCGAGGCGCCTTTTGAAGTGCGCGTGCAGCGCCGCTACAACCCCGAAGGCCTGACCAGCTACAACGTGATCCCGGGCCTGATCGGTGTGATCCTCACCATGACCATGGTGATGATGACCTCGCTGGCGATGACGCGCGAGCGCGAACGCGGCACGATGGAAAACCTGCTGGCCACGCCGGCGCGGCCGCTGGAGGTCATGCTCGGAAAAATCGTGCCCTACATATTGATCGGCTACGTGCAGGTGGTCGTGATCCTGGCGGCCGCGCGGCTGCTGTTCGACGTGCCCATGGTCGGAAGCCTGGCGCTGCTCTCCGTCGTACTGGTGGTGTTTATTGCCGCCAACCTGGCTGTGGGTTTTACCTTTTCCACCATTGCGCGCAACCAGCTGCAGGCCATGCAGCTGACTTTTTTCTTTTTCCTGCCGTCCATGCTGCTGACTGGCTTCATGTTTCCGTTTCGCGGCATGCCGGCCTGGGCGCAGGCCATCGGCGAAGTACTTCCGCTCACCCATTTCCTGCGTATCGTGCGCGGCATCCTGCTCAAAGGCAACGGCATGGTGGAGGTGGCGGCACACTTGTGGCCAATCGCCCTTTTTATGCTGGTGGCCGGGCTGGTGGCGCTCAAGCGCTATCGCCAGACAGTCGATTGACACTTGCCTTGACATCGGGCGCTTGCCGCCCCCCTGGACGGCCTTTTTCGTAAAGCTGCATTCCCAGCCGGGCAATCCGGTTCCGGGCTTCAAGCTCAATTCCACCTTCTGAAAACCCGGCAGTTAACATGGCGGCATAACTACAGCTAACCCCAGGAGGTTTTATGCACCGCATCGTCATCGTTGGAGGAGGCGCCGGAGGGCTGGCACTGGCTACGCAACTGGGCAAGCGCCTGGGGAAAAAAGGCCTGGCCGAAGTCACCCTGGTGGACGCCGCCCGCACCCATGTCTGGAAACCGCTGCTGCACCAACTGGCCGCCGGCAGCTATGACACGCATGCCGAAGAAATCGAATACCTGGCGCAGGCGCGCTGGAACCACTTCAAGTTCCGCCTGGGCAGCCTGACCGGCGTGGATCGCCAGAGCAAGACTGTGCAACTGGCCGCCAGCCACGACGAGGCGGGCCGCGAGATCACGCCGGCCCAGCAGCTGGGCTACGACACCCTGGTGATTGCCGTGGGCAGCCAGACCAACGATTTCGGCACGCCCGGCGCGGCCGAGCACACCATCAAGCTGGACAGCCCGCAGGCGGCCAAGCGCTTTAACGACAGGCTGATCAACGCCTGCATACGCGCGCAGACGGTGCCGCGCATGGCCGGCAGCGGGCGCCTGACGGTGGCCATCGTGGGCGGCGGCGCCACCGGCGTGGAACTGGCCGCGGAGCTGCACGCCGCGGCGCGCGTGCTGGCCAACTACGGCTTCGACCACATCCACCCCGAAAAAGACCTGCAGATCGTATTGGTGGAAGCCGCGCCACGCCTGCTGGCCCAGCTGCCCGAGCGCCTCAGCGAATCGGCCATGCGCGAGCTGCGCAAGCTGGCCATCGAGGTGCACACCAATGAAAAAGTGGTCGAAGTCACCGCCGACGGCCTGAAGATGGCCAGCGGCAAGGTGGTCTCCTCCAGCATCACGGTGTGGGCCGCCGGCGTGAAGGCGGCGGACTTCCTGCGCACCCTGGGCGGCTCGCCCGAAGGCGGCGAGGCGCTGGAGACCAGCAAGCTCAACCAATTGGTGGTCAACGGAAACCTGCAGACCACACGCGACGCGAGTATCTACGCCTTTGGCGACTGCGCCGCCTGCCAGCAGCCCGACGGCACCTGGGTGCCGCCGCGCGCGCAGGCCGCTTACCAGCAGGCCATGTACCTGGCGCGCTCGTTGTCCGACCTGATCGCCGGCAAGCCGGTCGCGCCTTTTGTGTTCAAGGACCAGGGCTCGCTGGTCTCGCTGTCCGAATATTCCTCGGTCGGCAGCCTGATGGGCAGCCTCACCAAGGGCAGCTTTTTCATCGAAGGCCAGCTGGCGAAAATGATGTACTGGGGCCTGCACAAGCAGCACCAGCTGGCGCTGGGCGGTTTCAAGAAGACCGCGCTGATCACGCTGTCCGAAATGCTGGACCGGACCTATCGCCCGCGCATCAAGTTGCACTGATAATCAGGCATCCCCTTTATCAATCCACCGGAGAAAGCCATGGCAAAAGGACAGCAGAACAACAACAAGATGGTCAAGAAACCCAAGAAGGACACCTCACCGCCCAAGACGGTGTCGCCCGATGCGGTGCGCCCGACCATCGTGACCCAGGTGCCGCTGCGCGGCAAGCTGAAGAACAAATAAGCCTTGATGGCCGGCACTGGCGACTCGCCTGCAAACCTGCCCGCGGACATCCCGGCCGCTGCTCCGGCACAGCCGGGCAATCCCTTGCACGGCGTCAAGCTGGAGGCGATCGTGACCGCGCTGTCAGACCACTACGGCTGGGAAGAGCTGGGACAGCGCATCAATATCCGCTGTTTCACCAGCGAACCCAGCGTGGCGTCCAGCCTGAAATTTTTACGCAAGACGCCCTGGGCGCGCGAGAAGGTCGAAAGCCTTTACCTCTTCATGCTGCGGGAGGTCAAACGCAGCAGTCCGCCGGTTCACAATTTTCCGCCGCCCAAGCCCAAGGCCTGACCCGGCTCTCAAGAGCTGCTCAGAAAACCCAGCGAAGCGGTCCTGGCTAGGCGCGTCGCCGCAGACAGCACACCAGTGCGGCAAGGCGGCGCAACAACGCCAGGAGGGTTTTATGAGCAGTTCAAAGCGGGTTGGCGAAGAGCAGCATCATGGCGATACCTACCCCGATCAGGAAGTTGGCGTCAATCAGCCCGGCCAGCAAGAACATCTTGACCTGCAGCGGCTCCATCAGTTCGGGCTGGCGCACGGCGCCCTCCAGAAAGCGCCCGCCCATCGCGCCTATGCCCAGGCAGGCGCCTATGGCGCCCAGGCCTATGATCAATCCACATGCAATGGCAATGGCACCTGCGTCAGTCATGATTTTTCTCCTTGGTTAAAAACTTTGTCGATGACTGAATCATGAAGGCCGGCCCGTTGCAGAACAATGACCTGGCAGGTAATGGCGCCGCGGCCACCGGTTTCGGGCTGAGGCATGCCGACGACAGCCTGCTGGTGCTGGACAAGCCCGCAGGCCTGCTCGCCGTGCCCGGGCGCGGCGAAGACAAGCAGGACTGCCTGAGCGCGCGCGTGCAGGCGATTTACCCCGACGCGCTGGTCGTGCACCGGCTGGACCAGGCCACCTCGGGCCTGATGCTGATGGCGCGCGGGGCGGCCATGCAGCGCGCGCTGAGCCTGGCTTTTGAAAGCCGCGAAGTCGGCAAGCGCTATGTGGCCGTGGTGGAGGGCCGCCTGCCCGCGCCAGCCGATCCGCTGGCCTGGAGCGTGATTGACTTGCCCATCATCGTGGAC
>NZ_JBFUBY010000043.1:0-28847 GCF_056405515.1 Polaromonas sp. P1_G2 | reverse complement strand
ATCGTGCAGGGCATAGATGGCGTGGTCGGCGTGACCATGCCGGTCGGGCAGATCGTCGGCTGGATTCTGCAGCCGGGTGAGGCGCTGCCCGCTACGGGTGCGGTACCTGGTGCGCCGCAGGATGTGGTTCAAGCGCCTGCGCCGGTGACTGCGCAAGCCGGCCCTGAGGTGATTGCCGCAACCCAATCCACACTGCTGCGCGCCACACCGCTGGCCCGCAGCCTCGCGCGTGAACGCGGCATTGATTTGAACAAGGTCAGCGGCTCCGGCCCCGATGGCCGTGTGCTGGCCGCCGACCTGGCGGGTACGAAACGTCCGGCAAGCCAAGTCACCACTGGCGCCCTGAACCTGCACTGGTTTTCGCGCCATGAGGGCGTGCCGCTGGTGATGCTGCATGGTTTCGGCACCTCGCAGGGGTCCTGGCGCCTGCTGGCCGACCAGCTGTGCGACCTTCCGGTGCTCGGCATAGACCTGCCCAACCACGGCAAGTCGCCGCGCGCCGAGGTGGCCTGTTTTGAGGTAGTCGCGCAGATGGTGCTGGACCGGCTGGACAGCGAAGGCATCAACGAAGTCCACCTGCTGGGCCATTCCATGGGCGGCGGCACGGCGCTGGCACTGACGAGCCTGCTCGGTTCCCGCCTGCGCTCGCTGACCCTGCTGGCCCCGGCCGGGCTGGGCCCCGAGATCAACGGTGCTTTTGTGGACGGCATCCTGCGCGCGAACAGCGAAGCCAGCCTGCGCCCCTGGCTGGCCCAATTGTTCGGCGATGCCTCGCGCCTGAGCGGCTCGTTTGTCGCAACGGCCCTGCAGGAACTCGGCAACGAGACCAAACGCGCCGGCCTTGCCGCCATGGCGGCCAGCCTGCTGCCCGACGGCACCCAGGCCGAGTCCTTGCGCAGTCGCCTGGAAGGGCTTGTCATGCCGGTGAAACTGCTCTGGGGTAGGCTGGACCGCGTGCTGCCGATACACCAGGCCGAGGGCCTGCCGGCCACCGTGGCGCTGCACACTTTGCCGGCCGTGGGCCATCTGCCGCAGATCGAGGCGGCGCCGTTGGTCGCCTCCCTGGTGCGGCAGCAACTGSGCGCCTCGGCCTTCGCGTCTTCTTCCCTGCAAACCACATGACATCAACGACCATGCGAATTCTTGTCAGCAACGACGACGGACACCTCTCACCAGGGCTGGCCGCCCTGGAGCGCGCCGCCTCCAGCCTCAGCGACGACGTCTGGGTGGTCGCGCCGCAGGACAAGCGCAGCAGCAAGGGCCACAGCATTTCGCTGCATGAGCCCTTCACCATGACACGCCTGGGCGTGCGGCGTTATGCCTGCTCCGGCACACCGGCCGACTGCGCCATCGCGGCCTTTGCCTGGCTGTTCGCCGACTCGCACAAACCCACGTTGGTGCTTTCGGGCATCAACGACGGCCGCAACATAGCCGAAGACATCGCCTACTCGGGCACCATGGCCATCGCGCGCGAGGCAAGCTTCTGGGGTGTGCCCGCGATCGGTTTTTCCGCGCCCAACGACAGCGATCTTGAATCGCCCGAGGTTGCCGCCTGGCTGGCGCGCCTGGTGCGCCATTTCGGCGAAACCCTGGACGAGTGGCACCATCCTGACACTTGGCTCAGCATCAACCTGCCGGCCGTGCTGCCCGCGCCGCTTCGCCACGCGGCGCCGGGCCGGGCCAAGATCGCGGCCGCGATTACCGCCGAAAAAGCCGGGCCCGACACGACGGTCTTGCGCTATGACAAGGGCCGTGCCGGCGCGGCCCAGGCCGGCGACGAGCAATCGCAGCTCGAAGCAGGGTTTGCGACGGTTTACCGACTGCGCTGGAATGGCTACGCTAGCCTGGAAGACTCGCTGCTGGACGGCATCAACGACGCCGCCCTGCAATCCACCACCCACTCATGACGAGACCGCTTTGGCCATGAACCCCTTCGACTTGCCCCTCAAGGTCTTGCGCCACCTGCCAAGCCCGCTGGACCTGCCCCTGGCGCTCAAGGAGTTGTCGGACGGCAYGCGGGCACGTGTGGGGCCGCGGCCGGCTGTCACCGCGAAGAAGCACTTGCCGCTGGTCGACGACAGCCAGGTCAGCGGCATCCAGATAGGCGAGGTCAGCGGCGACGCAGCCATCATCTGGGCGCGCCTGCCCTATGCGGCCGACGTTGAGATCGCCTGGAGCGCGGACGGCGAAGCCGGCCCGTGGCACACGCTGCGCGCGCCGCAGGCACTCGAAGTGACCGACTACACCACGCGTATCCAGCTGGCCGGCCTGCCGCGGAATGCCACGATTTCGCTGGCCGTCACGGCCCACGGGCTGGAGGCCGCCCATGCCGGGCCCTGGGTGCGGCGTTCGGGCTTCCGCTCCGCGCCCGACGCGGCGCGGCCCGTCCGCTTTGCCTGGTCGGCCGATGTCAACGGCCAGGGTTTCGGCATCAACCCCGAGTGGGGTGGCCTCAAGATGTTCGACACCATTCGCCGGCGCGAGCTCGATTTCTTTGTGCACTGCGGCGACACGATTTACGCCGACCACCCGCTGCAGCACCGGGTCGACGACGAGCGCGGCCGCAGCTGGACCAATGTGGTGACCCTGGCCAAGACCCGCGTCGCCGAAAGCATTGAGGACTACCGCGGCAACTTCCGCTACAACTGGCTGGACCCGCATTTCACGAGGTTCTGCGCCGAGGTGCCGCAAATCATCATGTGGGACGACCACGAGGTCGTCAACAACTGGTCGCCCTCGCTGGACCTGATGCGCGACAAGCGCTATGTGGGCAAGGACCTGAAGCTGCTGGCCGCGACGGCCGCCCGCGCCTTCCGCGAATACTCGCCCATGCCGCTGGAAGGCTTCGGCGGTGCCGGCCTGCTGTACCGGCGCGTGCAGTACGGGCCGCTGCTCGACGTGTTTGTCGTCGACATGCAGACGCACCGCGGGCCGAATTCGCACAACACGCAGACCGAAGGGCCGGGCACGGCCTTCCTCGGTGAAGCGCAGGTCAAGTGGCTGCAGCAGGAACTGCTGACGTCCACTGCGCAGTGGAAGGTCATCGCGGCGGGCATGCCCATAGGCACGAATGTGGCCGACGGCCATGACGCCGAGGGCCGGGTGAAGTGGCAGGGCGTGGCCAACGGCGACGACGGTGAGCCCAGCGGCCGTGAGATCGAGCTGGCCGGCCTGCTGTCCTYCATCAAGGCGAACGCCATCCACAACATCGTCTGGCTCTGCGCCGACGTGCATTACACGGCCGCGCATTATTTTGATCCCGAACAGGCGGTGTTCAAGGACTTCCTGCCCTTCTGGGAGTTTGTCTCGGGGCCGTTGCATGCGGGCTCCTACGGCCCCTTCAACCCCGATGCGACCTTCGGCAACCAGGTGCGCTACTCGCGCGCTTCGCCGGTGCGCGGTGCCAGCCCGGCCGCCGGCTACCAGTTTTTCGGCGAGGTCGAGATCGATCCCGTCTCGCGCTGCCTGACCGTCAAGCTCTGTGATCTTGAGGGGGTCGTGCTCCACACGGAGGTCATAGCGCCCCAATAGCCGAAGTTGCCAGGTTTTTCCGTGACCGCATTTTGATAACTAAATAGACAGCTAGGAGACAAAGATGAAACGACGTTCCCTGATCCAGGCGGCCGGCGGGCTGGCCGCGGTTTGCGCCGTGGCGCAGCTGCGGGCCCAGCCTTCGGCGATCTGCAAAATCATCGTGCCCTTCGCGCCCGGCGCGGGCAGCGATGCGATGGCCAGGTTTTTCGGCTCCGAACTCAGCAAGTCCATGGGCCGGCAGTTCGTCATCGACAACCGCACCGGCGCCGGCGGCGCGGTGGGCGCCGACCTGGTGGCCAAGGCGCCGCCCGACGGGCAGACCCTGTTGTTCATCGCCTCGCCCTTCACCACGGTGGCGGCCTCGGGCGGCACGCCCAAATACGACCCGACACAGTTCGCGCCCGTGGCTATCATGGGCGCGGGCCCGCTGCTGTTTGCCGCGCACCCCAGCCTGCCGGGCAACAACCTGCGCGAAGCCATGGACCACGTCAAGACGAGCCCGGGCAAGTACAACTACGGCTCGGCCGGCAACGGCAGCATCAACCATCTGGTGGTGGAACTGCTCAAGCAGCGCACCCACACCGCCATTGTTCACATCCCCTACCGCGGCATTGCGTTCGCGACCACCGACCTGCTGGCCGGCCAGCTCCAGTTCATGACCGGCAGCGTGCCGGCGTTGATGCCCTACATCAAGGACGGCAAGGTCAAGGCCCTGGCGCTGACGTCCAAGGACCGCGCGCCCAGCGTGCCCGGCGTGCCGGGCATGGAGGAGCTCGGCTTCAAGGACTTCGACGTCAACAATTACTGGGGCCTGATGGCGCCCCCGGGCACGCCGGCGGCGATCACCTCGGAGCTCAATGCCGCGGTCAACAAGCTGATCGCCCAGCCCGCCGTCGCCGCCCGGCTGCGCCAGGATGCGACCGAGCCGACCCTGCTCGAAGGCGCGGCGATCTCAGCCTATGTGGCGGCCGACTACCAGCGCTGGAAGCACCTGATCACCTCGACCAATATGAAGCTCGGTTGAGCCGGGGCGCTGCGGGGTTCAGGAGCGCTGGCGCGCGAGTGCCAGCGCTTTTTGCATCGCGGGCCGGTGCTCTATCAGCGAGCGGCTTTGCCAGGCCGGTGGCAGGCCGGTCATCTGGTCGAGAAAACAGGTCGCGGTCGAGCTGTCTTCAGCGATGTTTTCGACGTAGCTGGCCCAGCGCGGGCCGGTGAGCGCGGCCGCATCCAGCGTGAGCGCGGCCGTGCCGGCATTCTTGTGCAGGGCCTGCAGCAGGGTCAGCACAAAACTTGTGAGGGGCACGGCCGCGGCGTTGGCGGGAACATCACGCAGCACGGGGGGCTGGGCTTCCAGCAGTTTTTGCAGCAGCAAGCCCAAAATGAAATGCCGGAAATCGGCGGCGTCGAGCGCCTCGTAGGGCGCATACAGCTCGACCAGTTCGGCCCAGGAAAAAAACGCCTTCGCCAGGCTCTCTTCATCCACCGACCAGCTGGTGGAAGGCGCCACGGCATGGCTTTGCAGCGCCTGGCCGAAGGCCTGCCTGAACCAGCTCCAGCTCTGCACCCTGGAATGCAGGGCGGGCTCGCCGGCCCATTCCGCCGCTAGCGGCTCAAGGATGGAGGCTGTCATGGGACTCGCTGGGGCCCGCAGCCTAGCTGGTTTTGCGAACCCGCAGCAGCTCGTCCAGGATCAGGCAGGCCGCGCCTATGGTGATGGCCGCGTCGGCGACATTGAACGAGGGGAAATACCAGCCCGCCCAGTGGAACTGCAGGAAGTCCACGACGTAGCCGTGCAGCGTGCGGTCTATGACATTGCCCAGCGCGCCGCCCAGGATGCAGGCCAGCGCGAAGGAGAACAGCTTTTGCCCGGCATGCGAGCGCAGCATCCAGATGATGAACAGCGCCGCGGCGACGCCGATGGCGGTGAAGAACCAACGCTGCCAGCCCGAGGCCTCAGCCAGGAAGGAGAAGGCCGCGCCGGTGTTGTGCACCCGCACGACGTTGAAGAAGCTGGTCACGTAAGTGGAGTCGCCCAGGCGGTAGTAGCCCAGGATCAGCACCTTGGTGAACTGGTCGGCGATGAGGATGATCAGCGCCAGGCCCAGCCAGGGCAGCAGCGAGCTGGGGGAACGGGTGAAGGTGGTTTTTGGCATCAGGCGAACTTCCGATCTTCACCGGCGCCGAACAGGTTGCTGGTGCAGCGGCCGCAAATTGTCGGGTGGGAGGGGTCATGGCCCACGTCGGCGCGGTAGTGCCAGCAGCGCTCGCATTTGGCATCGCTGCTAGGCGTCACCTGGGTCGACACCGCATTAGCGGCGGCCACTTCGATGGCGGAGGTGATGAAGACGAACTTCAGGTCTTCACCGAGGCCGGCCAGCAGCGCGTGGTCGTCGGCCGGCACTTCGAGCACCACGTTGGCTTGCAGCGAGGAGCCGACCTTGCCGTCGGCGCGCAGGGTTTCGATGTCCTTGTTGACCGCGTCGCGCAACTCGCGGATGCGCGCCCACTTGGCCAGCAGCGCCGCGTCGGGTGCGGGGAACTCGGCATAGGTTTCCATGAAGATGGATTCGGACTTCCCGAACACCTTCCAGGCTTCTTCCGCCGTGAAGCTCAGGAAAGGTGCCATCCAGCGCAACATGGCGTGCGTGATGCGCCAGAGCGCGGTCTGCGCGCTGCGGCGGGCCAGCGATTTGGGGCCGGTGGTGTAGAGCCGGTCTTTCAGGATGTCGAGGTAGAAAGAGCCCAGGTCTTCGCTGCAATAGATCTGCAGCTTGGAGACCACCGGGTGGAATTCATAGACCTCGTAGTGCGCYAGGATGTCGGCCTGCAACTGCGCCGCGCGGCTCAGCGCGTAGCGGTCGATCTCCAGCATCTGCTCCAGCGGCACGGCATCCTTGGCCGGGTCGAAGTCGCTGACGTTGGCCATCAGGAAGCGCAGGGTATTGCGGATGCGGCGGTAAGCGTCGACCACGCGGGCCAGGATCTTGTCGTCGATGCCCAGGTCGCCCGAGTAGTCGGTCGACGCGCACCACAGGCGGATGATCTCGGCGCCCAGCTTGTCGCTGACTTCCTGCGGCACCACGACGTTGCCTTCGCTCTTGCTCATCTTGCGGCCCTTGCCGTCGACGGTGAAGCCGTGCGTCAGCAGGCCCTTGTAGGGCGCGCGGTCGTACATGGCGCAGGCGGTGAGCAGCGAGGAATGGAACCAGCCGCGGTGCTGGTCGTGGCCTTCGAGGTAAAGGTCGGCCGGCCAGGTCGACTGCGCGGCGTGGCTGTGGCGCAGCACGTGGTCGTGCGTGGTGCCGGAGTCGAACCAGACGTCGAGGATGTCGGTGCTCTTGATGTAGTCGGCGGCTTCGGCGCCCAGGATGGATTCGGCGCTGGCCTTGCTCCAGGCCTCGATGCCGCCGGCTTCCACCATGCGGGCGGCCTGGTCCATGATTTCCATGGTGCGCGGGTGCAGCTCGCCGGTGGCGGTGTGGATGAAAAAGGGCAGGGGCACGCCCCAGTTGCGCTGGCGGCTGATGCACCAGTCGGGGCGGCCGGCGATCATGTCGCGCAGGCGGACCTTGCCGTTTTCAGGGTAGAAGCTGGTTTCCTCGATGGCGGCCAGGGCCAGCTCGCGCAGGGTCTTGCCGGCCTTGTCGCTGGCGAACACGCCCTGGGTGCCGGCGGTTTCGCCGTCCATGCGGATGAACCACTGGGCCGCCGCGCGGTAGATCACCGGCGTCTTGTGGCGCCAGCAGTGCGGGTAGCTGTGCAGGATGTCCTGCGTCGCAAAAAGGCGGCCGTGCTCGCGCAGTTTTTCGATGACCAGCGGCGCGGCCTTCCAGATGTTGAGGCCGCCGAACATCGGCAGTTCGTCGACATAACGGCCGTTGCCCTGCACCGGGTTCAGGATGTCGTCATAGGCAATGCCGTTGGCCACGCAGGAGTTAAAGTCTTCCACGCCGTAGGCGGGTGAGGAGTGCACGATACCGGTGCCGTCGTCGGCGGTGGCGTAGTCGGCCAGGAAGACGGGGCTGAAGCGGTGGTAGCCCGGATCGACGTCATAAAACGGATGCTCGAAGTTGATCTTCGCAAGGTTTTCGCCCTTGGTGACGGCAATGACGCGTCCTTGCAGCTGGAAGCGCTCCAGGCATTTGTCGACCAGCACCGAGGCCAGCACCAGCAATCCGCGCTCGGTGTCCACCAGCGAATATTCGAGCTCCGGGTTCAGGTTCAGCGCCTGGTTGGCGGGGATGGTCCAGGCGGTCGTCGTCCAGATGACCGCGAAGGCGTCCTTGCCCAGCGTGGCCTGGCCGAAAGCCAGTGCCAGCTTTTGCGGCTCGGCGCATTTGAAGCCGACGTCMAGCGTCTGCGATTTCTTGTCGGCGTATTCGATCTCAAACTCGGCCAGCGAGGAGCCGCAGTCAAAACACCAGTACACGGGCTTCAGGCCGCGGTAGACGAAGCCGCGTTCCATGATGCGTTTGAGCGCGCGGATTTCATTGGCCTCGTTGCCGAAATCCATGGTTCGGTAGGGGTTGTCCCATTCGCCGAGCACGCCCAGGCGCTTGAAGTCGGCCCGCTGGCCCTCGATCTGTTCGGTGGCGAAGGCGCGGCTCTTGGCCTGCACCTCGTCACGCGGCAGGTTGCGGCCGTGCAGTTTTTCGATGGCGTTTTCGATCGGCAGGCCGTGGCAGTCCCAGCCSGGCACGTAGATCGCGTCCAGGCCCTTGAGCTGGCGCGCCTTGACGATCATGTCCTTGAGGACCTTGTTGACGGCGTGGCCGATGTGGATCTTGCCGTTGGCATAGGGCGGGCCGTCGTGCAGCACGAATTTGGGCTTGCCGGCGCGCACGTCGCGCAGCTTCTTGTAAATGCCTTTGTCGTCCCATTCCTTGGCCCAGCCGGCCTCGCGCTTGGGCAGGTCGCMGCGCATGGGAAACGGGGTGTCTGGCAGGTTCAGGGTGCTGCGGTAATCGGTTTTGGTCTCGGACATGGGATGCTTTTGTTAGGGCGGCCTGAGGGAGCGGGGCCGCCGGCAATACGGTGGGGAGGAAAGCCATCCGCCGTGAGAGCAGGGCGGGGCCAGAGGCGACGAGATCGTCTAAATTCGGTCGCGCGTGGTCTGGCGGCTGGTTTCCGTGTGCATGGCGGCTGAAAACGACTGCGGCGCCTGGGCAAAAAACGCCCGAGCCTCGTCGCAGTCCTTGGCGATGCCTGTTTTCAGGCTCTCCAGGCTGTCGTATTTCAGTTCGTCGTGCAGTTTGTGCAGCAGTTCCACGCGGATGATTTTACCGTATGCCCCCTCGGGCCCAAGGCCGGCGGGCCATTCGAGGCAATGCGTCTCCAGCAGCACACGCCCGCCGTTGACGTCGGCCGGGTCCAGCGAGGGCCGTATGCCCAGGTTGGCCACGCCTGGGAGGGGCTTGTCGCCCAGGCCGTGCACCTGCACCGCGAAAATCCCGCCGGCCGCCGGTGGCCGGCCCAGCAGGCCGGCGACGCGGTCCATGCGGCCCTGGGCCAGCGCCTCGCGCACGGCCGAGCTCGACACCCGGGTGCCATGCACTTCATAGCTGTTCATGCGGGCGACGTCAAAACCCAGGCGCTCGCCGGCGGCGTCCAGCATGGCGTAGTCGCCCACGCGCTTGGCGCCGAAGCGGAAGTCGTCGCCCACCAGCACGTACTGGACGCCCAGGCCGCGCACCAGCACGTCCTGGATAAAGGCCTCGGCCGGCTGGCCGGCCAGGGCGGCGTTAAAGGGCAGCACCACGCACTGGTCTATGCCGCAGCGCGCGAGTTCGGTGAGCTTGTCGCGCAGGGTGGCGATACGCGCCGGCGCCAGTTCGGGCTTGCGCGCCATGGCCGCGAAATAGTCGCGCGGATGGGGCTCGAAGCTCATCACGCAGCTGGGCACGCCCCGGTGCTGGGCCTCGTTTTTCAGCAGCGCCAGCATGGCCTGGTGGCCGCGGTGCACGCCGTCGAAGTTGCCTATGGTCAGGGCGCAGTGTTCGGCCAGCTGGGGATGGTGGTAGCCACGGAAAACTTTCATGGGGGCAATTATCGTTTTTGTAGCGCGGGAGCCCGGCCAAACGGGGCTTGAACGTGGTTAATGGGGGATTTGGGGGCGTTTTTCATGATTTCACTGTATATTGATACACAGTTAGCCCAGTACCCCGTTTCCATGCGTCGTCCACCTTGATGGAGGTTCGTTTTGAAGGTCTTGAAGCTCTCAGCCCAGGGATTGYCACAGTCGTGGATCAGCCTTGAACAAGCCGTGTTGCACTACGCGGCCGACGAGGTGCGCTGGGAGATGGGCGCGCGGGTGGTGGTCTTCCACGGAGGCCACAACGCCATCACGGGCCAGCAGTCCATCATCACGGTCAACAGCATCATCGGCACCAAGGGTGTGCCCAACATCAACCCCTTCGACCTCAAACCGGGCCTGACCAACGGCAAGCTGTTCGCCCGCGACCGCAATGTGTGCGCCTACTGCGGCGGGCATTTCCATGAGGAAGACCTGACGCGCGAGCACATCATCCCCTTCGCGCAGAACGGCATAGACACCTGGATGAACGTGGTGACGGCCTGCCGCGCCTGCAACCACCGCAAGAGCAGCCGCACGCCCGAGCAGGCCCACATGCCGCTGCTGTACACGCCTTATGTGCCCAGCCTCTGGGAAGACTTCATCCTGCGCAACCGCCGCATCCTGGCGGACCAGATGGAGTTCTTGATGGCGCATATTCCCAAAACCTCACGCTTGCACGCGTGAGGCTCTGGGGGCGGCTCAGGCAAATACGCCAGCCGTCTCCTGCATCCGCTCCGACACCTCGCCCAGGTGGTGCAGCGTGTCGCCAAACGTCATTTCCAGCTGGGTCAGCTTCTTGAAGTAGTGGCTCACGATGTATTCGTCGGTCACGCCTATGCCGCCGTGCAGTTGCACCGCCTGCTGGCCGACAAAACGCATGGACACGCCGAGCTGGTATTTGGCGCGGGCCAGTGCCGTGCGGCGTTCGTCGGCCGGGGCGTTGAGCTTGAGCGAGGCGTAATAGCTCATGGAGCGGGCGAGCTCCAGCTGCATCTTCATGTCGGCCACGCGGTGGCGCAGGGCCTGGAAGCTGCTGATGGCCACGCCGAACTGCTTGCGGGTGTTCATGTACTCGACGGTGATGGCCAGGGTCTTGTCCATCACGCCCACGGCCTCGGCGCAAGCCGCGGCGATGCCGATGTCGACCGCCTGGGCCAGGGCCGTGAGGCAGTTCAGCGTGATCAGCGCGGCCGGCGCGTTCTTGAGCACCACCTCGGCGGCGCGGCCACCGTCCTGGGTGCCGTAGCCGCGCGTCGTGACGCCGGCTGCCGCGCGTTCAACCAGGAACAGCGCGAGCTTGCCCTTGGCCATTGCGGGCACGATGAAGGCATCCGCCTGGTCGCCGGCAGGGACTATGCTTTTGGTGCCGTTCAGCGTCCAGGCGTCGCCGGACGCGGTGGCCGTGGCCTCGCATTTCTCAAAATCGTAGCGCGCCGCGCGTTCCTGGTAGGCCAGCACGACCAGGCTTTCACCGGAAGCGATGTTCGGCAGCCAGGCGGCCTTGACGGCGGCCGGCGCGTAGCCGGCAAGCACGGCGCCGGCGATCAGCGCCTGGGCAAAGGGCTCCAGCACGATGCCGCGGCCCAGCTCTTCCATCACCACCATGCCCTCGACGGGGCCCATGCCCAGGCCGCCGTCGGCCTCGGGGATGTAGAGGCCGGTCAGGCCCAGTTCGGCGATCTGGCCGTAAGCCTCGCGCGAGAAACCGCCGGCTTTGGCGATGCCGCGGCGGCGCTCGAAGTCGTAGCCCTTGTCCACCCATTTGCGCACGGCGTCGCGCAGCTGTTCCTGGTCGTCGGTGAAATCGAAATCCATGATGTGTTTCCTGTTTTCTGTGCGACTGCTTAGCCGAGGACGACTTGCGAGACGATGTTTCGCTGCACTTCGTTGGAGCCGCCGTAAATCGTGGTTTTGCGCATATTGAAGTAGGTGGACGCCAGCGGCGCGTCGCCCGCCAGGCCGCCGGGGAAGTCGCCCTGCCAGCCGGCTTCCATGGCTTCTTCGATGAAAGGCAGGCTGAAGGGACCGGCGGCCAGCATCATGAGTTCGCTGTAGCGCTGCTGGATTTCGCTGCCGCGTATCTTGAGCAGGCCCGCGATGTCCAGCGAGTTCTTTCCCGATTTTTCGGCCGAGAGCACGCGCAGCACCAGCATTTCAAGCGCCACCACGTCGACTTCGAGCTTGGCGATCTCGTCGCGAAAGCGCTGGTCGTCATAGACGCCTTCGGCCTTGGCGATGCGCTTCAGGCGCTCGAGCTCGCGTTTGGCGCGGTTCACGTCGGCGATATTGGTGCGTTCGTGGCTCAGCAGGTGCTTGGCGTAAGTCCAGCCCTTGTTCTCTTCGCCGATCAGGTTCTCGGCCGGCACTTCGACGTTGTCGAACCAGACTTCATTGACCTCGGCCTCGCCGTCCAGCAGCACGATGGGGCGCACCGTCACGCCGGGCGACTTCATGTCGATCAGCAAAAAGGWGATGCCGGTCTGCGGCTTGCCTTCGGTGCTGGTGCGGACCAGGCAGAAAATCCATTCGCCGTACTGGCCCAGCGTGGTCCAGGTCTTCTGGCCGTTGACGATGTATTTGTCGCCCTGGCGCTCGGCCCGGCACTTGACCGAGGCCAGGTCGGAGCCCGAGCCCGGCTCGCTGTAACCCTGGCTCCACCAGACTTCGCCGCTGGCAATGCCGGGCAGGAAGCGCTTTTGCTGCTCGGCGGTACCGAAAGCCATGATCACAGGCGCCACCATCACCGGGCCGAAGGGCACAACGCGCGGCGCGCCAGCCAGCGCGCACTCTTCTTCAAACAAATGTTTTTGCACCGCATTCCAGCCCGGGCCGCCGAATTCCTTGGGCCAGCCGTGGCCCAGCCAGCCTTTTTTGCCGAGGATTTTTGCCCAGCGCTGCATGTCATCACGCGTCAGCCGCAGGGCGTTGTGCACCTTGTGCGAAATGTCGGCCGGCAGGTTGGCATGAACCCAGGCGCGTATCTCTTCGCGAAAGGCCTGTTCTTCAGGGGTGAAAGCTAAATCCATGGTGGGATGTCTCCAGGTTGTCGGGGTGTCCGCAGTCGGTCGCCTGCGGTCAATTTCTTATTTTTAGCACGGTCGTTCGCAATTTTATGTCTCAGTTGGGACATCGGCAAAACGGACGCTGGCCGGGTTCCTGCCCCGTTCTAAACTAGAGGGCTATGGCCAGCGCGAACAAACCGAACAAAAACATCGTCATCCTGATTTCCGGCAGCGGCTCCAACATGGCCGCCATTGCCCGCGCGGCGGACAAGGAAGGCTGGCGCGGCCTCTACGGCGCCCAGGTGGCCGCCGTGATCAGCAACCGGGCCGACGCCGCCGGGCTGGAACTGGCCGAAGGCCTGGGCATCGCCACCGCTGTGGTGCCGCACAAGGCCTTTGATTCGCGCGAGGCTTTTGACGCCGAATTGATGGCGCGTATAGACGGCTATATGCCGGCGCTGGTGGTGCTGGCCGGCTTCATGCGCATCCTGACGCCCGGCTTTGTGCGGCACTACGCGGGGCGGCTCATCAACATCCATCCCTCGCTGTTGCCGGCCTTCACTGGCCTTAACACGCACCAGCGCGCGATTGACGCCGGCTGCAAGGTGGCGGGCGCCACGGTGCACCAGGTGACGGCCGAACTCGACCACGGTGCCACCCTGGCCCAGGCCGTGGTGCCGGTGCTGCCGGGTGACACGGCCGAAACCCTGGCCGCGCGTGTACTCACGCAGGAGCACCTGATCTTTCCGCAAGCCGTGCGTGGGTTTTTCGAACGCGGCGACTGAAGTTTTCCGGCTCGCAGGCAAGCGGGCTTGCTTCTTGTCGCCAGTGATGGCCTTGAAAAAAAGTTGAAACCGGATCTGTTTTGAATCCAGCGGGGCCTGCGCCCCGTATTCATCACAGCCGCTTGAATCCCTGTGATTTCGGCTTTTGGTTCATCCCGGTTCAACTTTTTCAAAGGACTTCACATGCAGACCCAACATAAACTCGCTTCCCTCGGTGTGGCGCTGGCCCTGTCGCTCGCCGCGATTCCTTCGTTCGCGCAAGTCATGGTGGGCGGCGCGCCCATGCTGGCCAGCAAGGACATCATTGACAATGCCGTCAATTCCAAGGACCACACCACGCTGGTCGCGGCGGTCAAGGCCGCGGGCCTGGTCGACACGCTCAAAGGCCCGGGCCCGTTCACGGTGTTCGCCCCCACCAACGCGGCCTTCGCGGCGCTGCCCGCCGGCACGGTGGACACCTTGCTCAAGCCCGAGAACAAGGGCATGCTGACCGGCGTTCTGACCTACCACGTGGTGGCCGGAAAATGGGACGCCGCCGCCATCGGCAAGATGATTGCCGACGGCAAGGGCATGGCCTCCATCAAGACAGTAGCTGGCGGCACGCTGGTGGCTAAATCAAGCGGCGGCAAGATCACGGTGACCGATGAAAAAGGCGGCGTGGCCGCCGTGAGCATCGCCGACGTTTACCAGTCCAACGGCGTGATCCACGTGGTCGACAAGGTGCTGTTGCCCAAGTAAGCGACTCGAGGAAAGGGCAAAGTTCTCAGGCCCGCGCGCGGCATGGCTGTGCGCGGGCCTTGTTGCGTCCGCTTCGAAGGGGTCAGTGGGTTGGGGGCTGGGGAATGTCCGGCGCTTCCCTGGCCGCTTCCACCACCGCCAGGTAGGCCTCTTCCATGTCGCAGGTCTTGTGCTGCGACAGCCATTCGTCGACGGTGCCGATAAAACGCAGGCTGCCGGCGTGCAGGATGGCGACGCGGTCGGCCAGGTCTTCGACATCCGCGAGCGAATGGGTGCTCATCAGCACCGCGCAGCCGGCCTTGCGTTGCAGGCGCAGTTGCTGCCGCACGCGGATGCGGGAGAGCGGGTCCAGGCCGCTCATGGGCTCGTCCAGCACCAGCAACCGGCGCCGCGCCAGGAAAGCCGCCGCCAGGCCGATTTTTTGCGCCATGCCCTTGGAGCATTCGCGCAGCGGCCTGTCGAGGATGTCTTCTTCCAGGTCCAGCTCGGCCAGCATGCCGATGAGTTCCCGTTGCGGAAACACCAGGCCGTGCAATTGCGCCGCGAGCCGGAAATAATCTCGCGCATGCAGCCAGCCGGGCGGCGAGAAACGTTCAGGCACATAGGCAAGCTGCTCACGTGAAAGCGGCCGGCCGTGGTCCTGGCCGAAGAGGGTCAGGGCGCCCGAGGTGGGGGCGGCCAGGTCCAGCAGGCATTTGATCAAGGTGGTCTTGCCCGCGCCGTTCATTCCCAGCAAAGCCAGGCATTCGCCGGGATGGACCTCGAGCGAAACATCGGCCAGCGCCGCGCGAGCCTGAGATGCGCCGTAGTTTTTGTAGACCTGGCGTGCCTGCAGCGCCGGCTGTTGAAGGGCGTTCATTTCTGTTCCAGTTCCTTGAGGGTCTGCGTCAGAAAGCGCAGCTCGTTGTCGTCGTGGATTTGCCCGCTGGCCAGCAGCGCGCCCAGCAACGCCCTGGCGGTGTCCAGGTCGTTCTGGCCCATGCGCAGGAAAATCTCCATCTGCCGCGCCCAGGCCGGCACCTGCGACAAGCCTTCCGCGTAGTGCCGCAGTTCGGCTGCGTAGCGCACGGCCAGTTCCGGATCCTTCATCTGAACTTTGGCGACGTAGGCCACATGCGCCATCCAGCGCCAGCGTTGCAGTGGGTCTTGCGGGTACTGGCTGGCGACGAAGTCGGTCATGAGGCGCTGGCGTTCCGGGTCGGGCACCTGGGTGTAAAGCCGCGCGGCCGCCAGCAGCGGGTACTGGCCCTGCGGATCGAGTTGCAGGATGTGCTCCAGCCAGGCGACCACCTGGCCGTAGTCGAGCTCGCGCCAGGGCAGGCTCAGGCCGGGTTGCACGTCGTGCGCCTGCAGGTACAAGTCCAGCATCTTGGCCAGCGGCACTGTATCGTCCAGCGACATGAGGCGCGAGGCGGCCATGCCGGGAGGCCGCCCCAGCGGCTGTGCGCCCGCTTCGGGCACGCCGCGCCACAGCGCCAGCGCGACCTGGCCGGCCAGCAGCAGCGCGAACACGGCCGTCACGCGCGCAGGCGCGCGGCGCGTGCTGCTGGTACGGCGCCAATCAAACTTCACGGCGGTACAAATCTATCAAGGAGGCGCCCGCGCACAGCGCCGCATACCAGAGCGCCCAAGCGCATTGGAGCGCAAGCAGCGTGGCTTGCACCGGCCCGCCCAGCGTCCAGGATGTGGGAGCGAAGCTTGCCAGCGGCGGCAACAGCCAGCCCAGCAGGTCGAAGGTGGCCCGGCCCGCCACCACGTCCCAGGAGGCGGCATCCTGGCCGACGGGGTGCGCGGCCATGAAGCGCGCAACGTCGAGCAGCCGCGCCCAAAGGTAAAAAGCGCAGCAGCCCGCATAAGCCGGCAGCACACGGCGCAAGCCCAGTGAAAAGAACAGGGCCGCCGCCACGACGATGCTGAGCTCCAACGCCAGGGATGCACCCCAGGCCAGTACGCCGGCACGGCCACCGGGCACGGTCATGGTCAGCATGACACCCGTGGCTCCCGCCGCGGCGAGCAGGGCCAGCAGCATGTAACCGGCTTGCCGCCCGACGACGAATTGCGCGCGCGACAAGGGAAAGGCGAGCAGTACCTGGAAGAAACCGCCCTCCATGTCGCGCACCGTGCTGGACACCACGATCAGCGCGAGTGCCAGCACCAGGCCCAGGCGGTAAAGATGCGCGGCCAGCGCCAGCCGGGTTTCCGCTCCTTCGGTCACCGCCATGGAGGCGGCAAAAGCCCCCAACGCGTAGACCGCCGCGAGGAAGAGCAGCAGCAGGCGCGCGCTGCGGCCGCGCCAGGCTTCGATGAGGGTCAGGCGGATGATGGCGGCGAGGGGAGTGAGCTGGCGCGACAGTGTTTGCATTGTTATGGCCACTTTCCGGCGGCGAAGAGTTTGGCGACCAGCAGGGAGGAGGGCATCCAGACCATGAGGTCGTCGAATTCGCCGGTAGTGCTTTTGGCGTCGGTCTGAAATCGGGAGATGAAGACGCCTCCCGAGGTTGATTGGTTCTGGGTTTCATCTATCAAGGTCGTACTGGGGGCAGAGTTGATCGACCCTCCCGGGCGATATGCACCCGAGCCGTTCTTGCCGCGCGAATAGACAACAAAGCTGGCTTTCGTTGACGGCTTGACCACAGCGCCTCCAGTGGTCAGGCAGCCTGGAATACCAGCAGGAACGTCAGCCACCGTCAGCTTGGTGCACCAGACTTCCAGGTTGCTCGCGGTGACCGTGGAGACGCTCGCACCCAGAGGCGCGTAGACGGCATAGTCAAGCCGGTTGCCCCAGCCGTCAACACCCTGGATGCCCAGAGTGGCCCAAGGCAAGCGGCCCACACTTGTGCTTGAGCACCCGCTCGCATCGGCAGATGAGGCTTGACCCTCGGTGTTCGGGTCGATACCCGGATCAGGGCATGGCAGGCTTCCGTTGATAAGGGCGTACCCCAACAAGGCTTGTTGAGCCAATTCGAGATTTGCTTGCGTGGTAGCTATCGCCTTTTGCTCGATGGAGCGGCTTATTGGCACCAGCAAGCCTCCCAGCAAAATCGCCACGATGCCGACCACCAGGGCCAGTTCCACCAGAGTAAAGCCGCCTTGGCGCGTGCCGCAGCGTCGCCGGACAGGGGTCATGGCAATTCCCTCAAGATGTCATTGGAGGTGGGACGCTTGTCAGGCGTGGCGAATGTTCTGGCCTGCGAAACCATGGGGTTGGACAGCGCGCTTCGGTTGGACTGGCTCTCGATACACGGCAGCCATTGATCGAGGACGGTGAGGTTGGAATCCGTCAACCGGCAGCTCGGTTGCTGTTTCCCGCGCATGAGCAGCACCGCTCTGGCTGCGGACGCGACGGGCGGCTTCAATACCGGCGCAGTTGCCGCATTGCAGCTTGCGGCATCGAGAGCGCAGCCTGGTGCGACCGCATAGAAAGCCAGCTGATGCCAATTGTCAAGTGTGGCCTGCGGCGCGATCAACGCCAGATCGAATGTCCGTGTAAGGGGTGCGCCATTGGTATCGACGCCATAGATGTAGGAGCAGCTCTTCGGCAGAAATCCGGTGTACCGGTTCTGCTCGCATATTTCGCCCGGCGCGGCCGCGGCAAACGGCATCCGTTGATCCACTGCGGCGGAGGCATTGATGAGTGCCTGTTTTAACGCATCGGCATTGCGCTGCGTAGCGATGGCTGCATAGTCGTCTGCCATGATCCAGGCGAGCTGGTCATTGACCAGCGATTGTTTGTCGACCGTCCCTGTCAGCTGCTTGAAGGTAATAGTGGGAGGGATGGCTCCGGCGTTGATCTCGCCGGAGTCCAGGTAGCCGGCGACATCAGCGGCCGCACCACCACTGGACGCGGCGCTGGTAGGCGTGGCGCAAGGCTTGTCGGCACTGAGCATGGTGGGGTCGGTGCGTACCTGCGATCCCAGTTTCGCACCCGGCGCAAAAACCACCGCGACAAGCTTTGCCGCCAAGCTGTTTCCGGCTTCATTGACCACCGTGATGGCGCCGTCGCTATCTGCGTTGACAGGCGTTGTGGCCGCGAGATCTGCAGCATCTTTGAAATCTCCGCTGACCGCATACCAAAGGCATCCGCCATCGGCATCGCGCAATGGCGCAAGCCCCAAAGTTTTCCAGGGAAGCAAGCCAATCGCCGGTTGCCGCGCCATGCCGCAGTTGCTGGTGTCCGGGGCTGTGTCGGCAACACCATCACCGTCCCTGTCGGGGCACGGCAAGCGTGTTTTCCGGGTTAGAACATTGGCCGGGTCGCTGCCCACCGCAACATACGCCAGCAGCGCCTCCCTGGCCTGCATCAGCACCTCCTGGTTGATCGATTGCTTCGAGCGCGGCGGATTGCTCGCCACCCACGCGGCCATCGCACCAAAGACGCCGACCGCGACCAGCACCACCATCAGCAGCGCGACAAAACCCCGATGCGGCTTCATTTCGCCACCCCCGGTTTGACTGCCGTCCCCGAAGGCGCCGAAGCCGCTGCGGCCGCGCTGGCGAGCGGGCGC
Organism: Polaromonas sp. P1_G2; assembly: GCF_056405515.1. Lineage (NCBI taxonomy): Bacteria > Pseudomonadati > Pseudomonadota > Betaproteobacteria > Burkholderiales > Comamonadaceae > Polaromonas > Polaromonas sp. P1_G2. The sequence goes on along the minus strand of NZ_JBFUBY010000043.1, from coordinate 10,210 downwards.
ATCAGCGTCTCGCCAATCGCCGCACGCTCTATCTCTCCATCCTGCAGCGGCATTTCCACCCCCAGCACGCGGCCCGCGGCGTCGCGGCGCACGCGCACGCCATAGGGCAGGTCCCGTTCCAGGTAGGGCGTGCCGTTGATCCAGACGGTGGTTTTGCCCTGGGGGCGAAGTGCGATGCCGTCTATGCGCAGCACGGAGGCCAGCGCGCGTGCGGCGGCTTCCTGCGGCGCGGGCTGGCCGAAACGCCTGGCTTCCATCTCGGCCCGCTCGGCTGCCGTGTAGAAAAGCCGTCCCAGACCGTCCTGCCCGGCGAGGGCCAATAGCGGGAGCATGCAACCGCCAAGCAAAAGGGCTGCGAGGGCTTTTGGGATCAACTTCATGGCCTGGCTCCCACCGTGCGCGCCGGCGGCTCGGAGGCCCCCAGCGTGTTCCAGACCAGGGTGCATTCCGCCTTGATCGCCGCGCCGTTGGCACGGTTCATCTCGCAGCGCTCCACGCTGACCCGGCCCAGCCGCGAGGCCGCGAGGTCTTCCAGCACACGCAGCATGTCTTCCTCGTGCACCAGCGTCATGCTCAGGCGCATGTGTGTGGCGAACAGTTCGATGCGTCGCGAGCCTCCAGCGGCGGCGGGCGGGGCCGGCATGGCAGGGGCGGCGGTATTGGCTGTGGCCGGCTGCATCGACTGGGCTTCAATGGCGTACTGCAGCTTGAGGCCCGGCCAGCGTCTTTCCATGCCGCGCAGGCGTTCTATCCATTCGAGCCTTTTTTCTTCGCCGTAAAGGCCTTGCGACTGCAGGTTTTGCAGCAGCGGCAAGAGACGCTCGATGTCAGCCCTTTCGCGGCCGCTGTTGAGAAAGCGCTGGCTGCTGGTTTGTTCGGCCTTCAACTGGCGTTCCAGCCTGCCGGCCATGTCGGCGCGCCACCAATGGAATCCGCCCGCCAGCAGCAAACCGGCCGCCGCCATGGCGCTGGCTTGCCGGGCGGCGTGCCGCAATGGTGCGGGCCAGGTTCCAGGATGCCAGGCCTGGCGTGAGGTTATTTGTTCCATACTTTTACCTCGAAGCCCAGTTCGGTCTTGTCCTGCTGGCCTGAGCCGCTGATGCTGGCGCTGCTTTGCAGGTCCAGGGGAGCCTTGATGACTTCCGCCGACAAGCCCGCCGAGACCAGGCTGGCGGTGAAGCGTGTCATCGCATCGCGCGCGCCGCGCAGGTCGTCGGGCTGCAGGCCTTGCACCGCGCCGCGTACCTGCAGCGTGGGCGGGGCCGTGGGCCCAGAGGCGCCTCGCTCCCAGAGCAACTGGTCCAGCTGGAGTTCAGGGTGTTTCTCCAATACGCCACCTGCCGCGGCGAGCAGGATGCGCGGGCCGGCCGCGCTTGCCGCGAGGGTTTTGGCCTTTTGTTCCAGCGCGACCAGTTCGTCCGCTTTTAATGCGGATGCGGGAAAGGTTGCCGCTTCGCGCTGGTAGCGGGCATCGAAATTTCGGGTGCTGGCGGTCGCTTCGTTCAACCGGTCGGCCAGCGGCCACAACGACACGGCCAGGCCGGCCGTATACAGCAGGCACGCGCCGCAGAGGCCGTAGCCCGCCAGTCGCGTGTTGCGCGCGGTGCGCGCCACCCAGTCGCTGTGCAGCAGCGCGGCCGGCGCCAATTGCCCCGGCGGCGCGCCGCGGGCCAGCGCATGCACAAACAGCAGCCGGGACAATTCTGGCGAATCGGCCCAGGCCGGCGGCAGCTTGAGAGCCCTGGCAAGCACATCGGCCTGCAGCAGGTGGTACATATTGTTTGCCGCGTCCAGGCCGGCGGCGGCCTGGCTGTCCACCCCCCGGGGACATATGCTCACGACGTGCAGCGGGGCTTTGTCGCGCACGAGGATGCCGTTTTCGAGCAGGTAATCCTTCAGGCGCGAGGTTTCCTCGCGCACCGCGGCCAGCCAGCCCGCGCCCACGGCATCGGTGCGCAGGGCCAGGCGTGAGAAGCAGGGGCGGCCGTCGATCACCACGCATTGCCGCAGCCCCGACGGATGCGATGTGACCAGCACCACAGCCCCGCGGCGAGGGACGCTGAGCCGGCGCAGCAGTGGCGCCGCCAGCATGACCGGGGCATAGATGCCGCCCAGGCGGGCCTGCGCGCCTTCCAGCGCCTCCAGCCAGGGCATTACGCGGCCGGCATTGCCCAGGCTGTAGCCCAACACGCGCAGCTTGCCGGGACGGGATCGGCTTGGCCCCTGCAAAGAAACCCAGCGAAAGGGCGACTCCATCGCAAAACGCTGGTGCATGCGCGCCAGCCAGGCCTTGCGCGCCGCGCCGCGAAGTGGCGGCATCACGTCGCCCCAGAATTCTTCCTCGGCATAGTCGGCGAGTACCAGCCAGCGGCAACCGGGATCGCGGCTCGCGTGCTCGGTCAGCGCCTGCGGCTGCGTCCATCCCTGTTGCGGGCCGAACTCCTCCACCAGGCCGTGGCCCGCGACGGCGTAGACGCGCGGCTGCTCTCCCTCCAGGTGCAGCACGCGCAACGGCGCGGGAACGAATTCAGAATTTGGCATTGGTGATCACCGAGTCGTACAAGGGCCCCAGCGTGCAGAAGATCACGGCGCCCAGCATGAGGCCCAGCACGACGGTGAGCACCGGCTGCAGCGTCGCCTGCAGGTTTTCCACGGATTCGCGCGCCTGCCGGGTGTAGAAGTAGCTGACGTTTTCGAGCGCCGCGTCAAGGGAGCCAGTGGCCTCGCCGACGCGCAGCATGCTGACCACCATGGGCGGAAACATGGTCATGCCGGAGAACGCGGCGCTCAGGCCCCGGCCCTGGACGATGCTGCCATGCGCAACCGCCACGGCCTGCGCCACGGCGCGGTTGCCGACCGCGATCTCCACCACCTTGAGCGCCTCCACCACCGTGATGCCGGCCGCGTAGAGCAGCGCCAGGACATAAGCAAAACGCGCGAGTGCGATCTGGCGCAGCACCGGCCCCACGATGGGCAGCTTGAGCTTGATGCCGTCGACCACGCCGCGCATAGGCCCGGGGATGCGCGCCAGCGTCGGCAGCAGCACCACCAGAGAAACCAGGCCCGCCACGATCTTGCCCACATGAGCCTCGACGACTTCCGATATCTTGATCATGAGCACCGTCTGCCAGGGCAACTCGATGCGCATGACCTTGAGCAGGCTGGCGACCTGGGGCACCAGGTAGCTCATGAGGAACAGCGTGACGCCGGTGATGATGACCAGCGCGGCGCAAGGGTAGATCAGTGCCTTGCGCGTCTGCGAGGCGATTTCATGCTGCCATTTGAGGGTCTCGGTGAGTTTGGCGAAGACCTCGGGCAGCTGGCCGCTGCTCTCGCCGGCGCGCACCAGGCTCACATACACCTCATCGAAGGCCAGGGGATGTGCCGCCATGGCTTGCGAGAGTGTCTTGCCCGAGCTCAGGCCCTCCGCCAGCCCGCTGATGACCTGGCGCAGCGCCGGGTTGCCTTCGGCGCTTTCCATGTCGCGTAGCGCTTCCATGAGCGGCACGCCGGCACGCAGCATCATGGTCGCCTGGAAGCTGAAGTTGACGAGGTCCAGCAGGCGGATGCGGGCGCGCATGAGGCGAAATGAGCCGCCCTGCGCGCGCGCCTTGACCAGCAGCAAGCCCGATTGCTCGAGCTGCGCGGCCAGGGCGCCGGCGTCGGCCGCTRTGGTCTGGCCGTTGAGGCGGGCGCCGTCGGCGGCCAGTGCGGTCCATTTGTATCGCGGCATGGCGGCTTTCTTCCCTGTAGTCCGTCAATGCGCCGCGAGGTTGACCACGCGGCTGACTTCTTCCACCGTGGTCTGGCCGGCCAGCACGTAGCGGATCGCGTCGTCGCGCAGCGAGGTAAAACCTTCCGCGCGGGCATGGCGCGCCAGTTCGATGTGGCTGGCGTGCTTGGCCACCAGGTGGTCCAGCGTTTCGTCGAAACACAACACTTCCATCAGCAGCACCCGGCCCAGGAAACCGCGCTGGCTGCAATGGGCACAGCCCACGGCCTGGTACAGCGGGTGCTCGTCCTCGGCCAGTTCGAGCAGGATTTTTTCCTGCGCGGTGGGCACACGGCGCAGCTTGCAGTGCGTGCACAGGCGGCGGGCCAGGCGCTGGCCTATCACCCCGGTCATATTGCCCGCGAGGATTTCGGCCGACACGCCGATGTCGCGCAAGCGCTGCACCGCGCCCAGGGCGGAGTTGGTGTGCAGCGTGGCGAACACCTGGTGGCCCGTCATGGCGGCGCGGAAAGCCATTTCGGCGGTTTCCGAGTCGCGGATTTCACCGACCAGGATCACATCCGGGTCCTGGCGCATCAGGGCGCGTACCCCTTCGGCAAAACCGATTTTGTCCGTCACCTGGGTCTGGCGTATCAGCGGCAAGGGGTATTCGATCGGGTCTTCCAGCGTCATGACGTTCACCGCTTCGGTGCTGATCTCGGCCAGCATGGAATACAGCGTGGTGGTCTTGCCGCTGCCGGTGGGGCCGGTGACCAGCACAATGCCCTCGGGCCGGTTCATCAGCGAATGCAGCCTGTCCATGGTGGTCTGCGTCAGTTGCAGCCGCTCCAGCGGGACAATGCTGCGGCGCCGGTCCAGCAGGCGCAGCACGATGTTTTCACCGTGGGCGGTGGGCAGGCAGGCGGCGCGAAAGTCGATCTGGCTGGCGCCTATGACCATGCCAAAGCGGCCGTCCTGCGCGGCGCGGCTTTCGGCGATGTTCATGCCGGCCATGACCTTGAGTTTGACCGCCAGGGCCGGCCACATCGAGGCATGCAGCAGGTGCGCCTGGATCAGCACGCCGTCGACGCGTATGCGCACGCGCAACAGGTGTTCCTCGGGCTCGAAGTGGATGTCGGAGGCGAGGCTGTCGTAGGCGTTGTGAACAATGGCTTCAATGAGCTTGTCCACGGCCGGCTCTTTGCCGCCGGCGGCAAGCAGGGCGTCCACACTGGGCCGGTCGCCGTAGACGCGGTCGATCTCGCGCACCAGGTCACCGGGTGCCGCCAGTGCCAGGCGAACGCGGGGCACGCCCTTGGCGCGCAGGTGCGCGCCGATCTGGTCCAGCGCCACCAGGTCGTCAGCCTCGTCGACGGCCAGCAACAGCTCGCCCTCGGCCGTCATCTCTACCGGCAGGACGCCGTGTTTGCGCGCCAGCGGTGCGGCCAGCAATTGCAGCAGTGTCGGATCGGTGCGATGGGTGACCAGATCAACCTCGGGTAGCTTGTGCAATTGCGCGCGCAGGGCGCGCAACTCCAGTTCACCCACAAAGCCCAGGCTGGCCAGCTGCGCATGCAGGCTGCCGCCGCGCAGGCGTTTTTCGGCCAGGGCGATGGCCAGCTGGGAGGAGGTGAGCCGCCGCTGCTGGAGCAGGGCTTCGGCCAGCTCTCGCTCGGCCTTTCGCATGGCCATCGGCTGGTCTTGCGGATGGGARGTGGGTGCCATGGACATGTGCGGCCGATCAGGTCAGGAGGCCGGCGCGGCCAGAGCGCGCAGGCGGTTGCGCACCATTTCCTGATTGAAGGCGGCCGACTGGCGGAAGGAGAGGTTCAGGGCTTTGACGTAGGCCCGCATCGCTTCAGGTCCCTGCCCCAGCCGGTCCAGCGACAGGGCCAGGTTGTAAAGGTAGTCGGGCTGGCCGGGCTCCAGCGCCGCCGCACGCTCAAAGGACAGGCGCGCCTCGCCCCAGCGGCCCTGTTCGGCATGGATCACGCCCAGGGCGAAATGCAGGGGTGCGTTGCGTTCGCTGCGCTCGGCCAGTTGCTTGAAGCGCGCGGCCGCATCGCCGGGAATGCCGCCGCCCACGAGGTACTGCGCGGCCAGCGCCTCGGCATCGCGGGGATAAAGCTCCAGCAGGCGGCGCAGCGCGGCCTGGGCGCCCTGGTGGTCTTCCAGTCCTTCCATGGACCAGGCCATGCCTATCAACGCGTCGCGCAGGGCGCCGTCGCGCTTCAAGGCCTGCTCGTAGGCGCCGCGCGCCTCGCCGTAGCGCCCGGCCTGCAGGGCTTCATAGCCGCGCTTGACGTCGGCGTCCACGGTGGGCGCGGGCTTGCGGCGGCTGATGCGGATGTCCGGCTCGCGCGATGCGGCCGCGGCCTGGGCAGCCGCTACTGACGGGTGGGCACCCGGCTTGGCTTGGCCCCAGGCCAGGGTGGCGGCGCATAGCAAAAAGGGCAGGAGTTTGAGGGAGGGCTTCATGGGCTCTTATCGGGTTGAGGGGCTGGCGGATCGAGCTGGTGGAGGCTCAATCGGCTTTCGGCCCAGGGCTTCCGGCGCCGCATCCTTGAAGAAGCTGGAGGTGGGCAACAAGGGTTTGAAAGCCTTGTAGTCGCCGTTCAGCGAGGCATCGCCCACCACCACGGGCCGCAAAAACACCACCAGCTCGGTCTTGCTGCGCGTCTGCTGTTTCTGCTTGAAGGCCTCGCCCAGCAGAGGGATACGGCTGACCCCCGGCACCGCGTCCTCGCCGTCGTTGCTTGCGTCCTGCATCAGGCCGCCCAGCACGGCGATTTCGCCGCTTTGCACGCGCAGCACGGACTCCAGTTCGCGCGACTGCACCACGGGAATGCGGTTGACGATGGGTGGGGTGGCTCCCAGCAGCGCGGGGTTGGGATCGATGATTTCGCGCACCACGCGGGTAATGGTGGGCCGCACGTTGAGCGTGACTTCGCCGCTCTCGGCCACCTGGGGTGTCACGGTCATCACAAAACCCACGGGTACCGAATTGATGTTGGAGGTGTAGCTGTCGGGAGAGGTCTGCACCAGCTGGCCGGCGGAACTGAGGGTACGCGTGCCCGGGGTGAAGGTGACGGTGACGTAGACATAGTTGTCCACCACTTTGAGCGCGGCCGTCTGGTTGTTCAGCACGGACACTTTGGGGCTGGACAACACCCGTGCCTGGCCGAAGGATTCGAGCAGCGTGAGGATGCCGCTCCAGTCGCCGCTGCCGCTGGTGTAGCTCATGCGCAGCAGCGAGGCATCCTGCGAACCGGAGAACGAACCCGTGCCGGAAGGCAGCATCTGGAAGCTCAGGCCGCGCAGCAGCCCGCCCTGCACGACTTTTTGCCAGTTGACGCCCTGCTGGGACGCATTGGACAGCGTGACTTCGACAATGGTGGCCTCAATCAGTACCTGGCGCCGCGCGCTGGCGCTGATGCGGTCCAGGAATTGCCGGAACTGGTCATGGCCGCGCGAGGTGGTGTAAACCGACAACTGGCCGGTTTCGCGATTGACCACGATGTTGTTGGTGCTGGAACTGGAGTTGGCTGCGGAGGCGCTTCCGGAAGTACCCGACGAAGCGCTTGAACCGCTACCGCATTCGACCTTGTCCACGGTATCTTTTGCTCCGAGCACTTGCTTGAGGACGTCGGAGGTTTCGCTGTTTGCTGGTCGAGTCGTGACGGCACCGGTGCCGGAAACACTTGGCGGTGCGGCGCGAGTGAGCTCCATCGCGATGCGCAGCCGCTCGTCCCGGTCCCGTTCCCGGTCCTGCTTCTGGGCCAGATCGTCTTTTTGCTTGAATTCGAGATTGGCCGCGCCGACGATCAGGCAGGCGTTGTTGATCAGCGTGTCCCAGAACTGGTTGTCGGCGGCATTGCTGATGCTGGCATTCGACGAGCCCGCCGTGCTGCCGGTGAGCTGAGAGGACACGGAAGTCTGGCTGGACGACTGCCGTTTCAGGTTGACATAGTCGACCGCGTAGTGGGCGAGGTAAGGTGTGTCGCGCTGCAGCCGCACCGTGTTGCCGCTCATCTCATAACGCAAATCGGCCTGTTGCGCGATGCGCTCGAAGAGCTGCGGCAAGGTCTGGTCGGTCGCATTGAGCGTGATCTGGCCGGCCACCGAAGGGGCGATGTCCACGTTGAGCCGGTTGTCGCGCGCCAGTGCGAACAGCAGGGTTTTGACCGGCACCTCGCTGACCACCACGCTGAACAATTCCTGCTGCGCCTGCGGTTGCGGCGCCGCCGGCAGTGCCGGCAGGCGCACCGGCCGAAGTGCACCGGGTGGCGCAGGTGGCTTCGCCGGCTCAACAACGCCTATGTGCTGCGTGCTGGGAGGCGGTGGGGGCACCGCGCAGCCGGCCAGCAACGCCAATGCAACAGCATAAGCTGGTGTGTGAGTGACTGTCATGGCGAAGCCTTCCCGATCCTTAGAACAGCCAGGCGGCCAAGCAGTTTTCCTGGGCGGGGTTGGCCCAACTGACTGCCGCCGGAGGGCTGAACAGGTTAGGGGCACACGTCACGGCAGTCGCCGAGCCTATGCCCACGGCAACGCGCAGCTGGCCGGTGGCAGGCAGTCCGTCGTCGGCTTTGCGATCCACTTCAGCGAGCACCTGGGAGGGGGTGCCGCTTCCTGTGTAGAGCACGAATTGGTTGATGCCCGTTGCGGACGGGTCATACCAGGACAGGCCGGCGCTGTTGCTCATGGCGTTGCCCGCAGTCAAGTAGTTGCCATACACATTCACTGGACTGTTGTTGATGCTTGGCGCGCCGGCGGCTGCCACGGTCATGCAGGCGCCACAGGAGATAAAGCCCGCAGCCGTGAGGTTCTGGAAAAACAGTATGGATTCGTTGCCCATGGCAACCTGTCCGTCACCGCTATTGGGAGAACCTACCGCGCCGTTCCCAACGATCGCCGCCTGGCCGCCGTTAGGGGCCGTCGTCAGATCACCCGGCAGCATGCGGTAGCGGTCCATAAAAGCGATGTGGGCCGTTTGAATGGCTGACTTCTGGTCGATGATGTTGCGCACGCGTGCCGACTGGATCAGCTCCTGGCCGCGCAAGATGCCGCCTATCAGCAGGCCGACGATCATCAGCACGATGGCGATTTCGACGAGGGTGAAGCCGCCTTGGCGTTGGGGTGTGATGGGTTGTTTCATGATGCTGGGGTCCTCGGATAAGTGATCTGATGGTCAGGGATGAACCTGAAAGTGCGGGCTTCCCGGTGTTTGATTTAGAACAGCCAGCTCGCCATGCAGTTGGCCTGGCTGGGGTTGGCCCAGCCGCCTGTCGCTGGGGTCGCGATCATGGTTGGGGCGCAAGTCGCGGCGGGTGATCCGCGCGGAGCGCCCTCGGCACTCCGAAGTTGGCCAGTGCCAGGGAGCCCGTCATCGGCTTTGCGATCCACCTCCGCCAGCACTTGTGACGGGATGGATGCCCCGGTGTCCACGACAAATCGGTTGATGGCTGGGTTGGAGGGATCAAACCAGGACGCGCCGGTGGTGCTGCTATTCGCATTGCCTGTGCCAAGGAAATCACCATACACGTTGAGCGGACTGTTAGAAGTGTTTGCGGCGGGGCCCACCCCGCCGACCAGTGCCACCGTCATGCAAGCCCCACATGAAATAAAGCCTGCGGCAGTGAGGTTCTGAAAGAACAAAGTGGATTCGGTCCCGAAAGCGATTTGCCCATCGCCACCCGTTGCAGATGCCAGCACTCCGTTTCCGACGACCAGGACCTGAGCTGCCGTCAAATCCCCGGGCAGCATACGGTAGCGATCCAGAAAGCCGATGTAGGCCGTCTGAATCGCTGATTTCTGGTCGACGATGTTGCGCACGCGCGCCGACTGGATCAGTTCCTGGCCGCGCAGGATGCCGCCTATCAGCAGGCCGACAATCATCAGCACGATGGCGATTTCGACGAGGGTGAAGCCGCGTTGACGCTGAGATGCAAGGTGGTGTTTCATGATGCTGGACTCCTTGGGTAGGCTATGAAGACAAAAAGGTTGACGTGAAAATGCAGCTCTTGCGGTGGGGTCAGAACAACCAACCGCCCATGCAATTGGATTGGCTGGGATTGGCCCAGGTAGCCGTGGTTGCCGTAGCTGTGGCTAAACCAGGAGTGCATAACGCGAGTCCGGCCCCGCCGCCAAAGGCGCCACGCAGTTGGCCGGTGCCGGGCAGTCCGTCATCGGCTTTGCGGTCCACTTCCGCCAGCACTTGCGAAGGAATGGAGGCCCCCGTGTACAAGGCCAGACGGTTGATGTTGGCGACCGCATCAAACCAGTTACCACCAGTGTTGCTGCTCAGCAAGTTCCCTATCACAAGAAGCTCTCCATAGACATTGACCGGACTGTTGCCGATCACTGGCAAGGGGCCGGTTCCACCGCCGCCAGCAAGTGTCACCGTCATGCAGGCACCGCACGAAATAAAACCCGCGGCCGTGAGGTTTTGGAATAACAACGTGGATTCGGTGTCAAACGCGATTTGCCCGTTACCAC
>NZ_JBFUBY010000042.1:0-19982 GCF_056405515.1 Polaromonas sp. P1_G2 | reverse complement strand
GGCCGACAAAGTCCGCAAGCACGGCGGCGACGAAGACACCGCGGTCGCCGCGATGGCCGACAGGATCAACATGCAGACGAACTGCTCCTCGACAGGCGCCCGGTGGTAGACCACAAACATCAGCGAACCCCAGACCATCGCGCTCAGGGGCCAGGCCCATCCATGCAGCGACATGAACTCCCGCAGCGCCACGCCGTCGGCCTCCGCCAGCCGTTGGCGGTAGGCATGCAGGATGATGTAACGCAGCATCGTTATCGAGCCCGCGGCCAGGGTCCACACCCAGAGGCCCCAGGGCTCCACATGCGGGTACAGCGTCACCACCACCACCATGATCACCAGCACGGCCGCGTGCAGCGTCGGTTGCGCATGGCGCATGAAAGTGTGGGCCAGCTGCACGTTGACCCAGGCCTCGCGGGGGCTCATCGAAGGGCGCTTCCGGAAGCGGCTAGCGGGGTGGGCGTCATGGAGAGAAAAATTTTCCGTGGGCGGGTAGAGACGGTAGGGGCGGTAGAGGCGTGGACAACCACACTATCAACGATTTTCCCTTGTGTGCCGGGTGGGCAGAAGAGGGCGGGGGTGGGGGTTCTACTTATTCAGCTTACGGACATCCGCCCCGGCCTTCGCGCGGGAAAGTCTTCCTGGGGACATTCTTTGCGAGGTTTCAGGCGTGCGGCGCGCGGCCCTTGCCAGCGCGCCGTGGTCCATGGGTTTAACGGCAGCCGGGGTGTGAAAGTGTTGTCTGCCCGTAGGTGCCACCCTGGTCCTGCCAGTGTAGGCGCGCTTGAACGAGCTGCCTTTGGTAGTCATTGGCCGGGGGCTACAGCGGTGGAATGCATACCTTTTTATTCCTGGCGATCCGGCAAATGAGGGGTGATTGTGGTCCTCTGATGCGTTGGTACGGGCGGCTCGGAACTTTTCAGGTATGAGCCGCTGGATGTCCTGGATAAGATGTGGCTTGTCGGCCAGAAGCGGACGCATGCACCTCAAAAATCCTTGTGGCCGGCTGCTGATGCTTGTGGGAATCATCGGCCTGGCTGGAATTATTTAACTATCAAAAAAAACGCTCAGGAGGCTAGCCATGACCCTATCGCCGTATTTGTTCGCAATGGCGCTCACCTTGCCGCTGGTGGGCATCGCCCAAAGTCGCTTCGAAGTTTCCGCGGACGGACACCAGGTGCTGGACCGGCAAACGAACCTGGTCTGGAAAAGGTGCGCCGAGGGCCAGGGCTGGAACGGATCGGCGTGCGCGGGCCCCGCCAGCAAGTTCACGTTTGATGCGGCAACGGCCGTGACCGCCAATCCCTCAGCTTGGCGCCTTCCCGGCGCCAAGGAACTCTTCAGCATCGCGGGGGCGGGCGATGCAGGGCAAGTGCCCGAGGTGAATCCCCTGTCCGAAAAACCGGGCATAGCCTTCTGGACATCGACACCGCAGGCCGCCGCGCCCCAGATGACCGCCTGGATTGTCGATCTGGGCTCGGCGACGACCTTGCCATCCCTGAGAGGCGCAAGCAATCCCGTACGGATGGTTCGCTCTGACGCCTCGCCGGCCACCAGCGAAAAGTCGCCGGACGACAGAGGCGTGAGTTTCAAAACGGTCACCGGTCCGGATGGGCAAGCCTATGCCCGCACCGAATGCGTTCTCGACGCCGTCACAGGGTTGACCTGGGAAGGCAAGCCTGCGGACGGCAGCTTCAGGGACAAGGCCAACAGGTACACCAACTTCGACAATCCGGACAAGGCGCAGGTGATGGTCTCCAATGCGCCGTCGCATCCCTCGCCGGATCAGATAGCGGCGACAAGCAACGCCCTTGCTTACGTCAAGGCGGTGAATGCGGCAAAGCTATGCGGGCATTCCGACTGGCGCCTGCCATCAATGGCCGAACTGCATGATCTCGTGAGTTTCGGCAGGGCAACGCCGCCAATGCTTGACCCGGCGTGGTTCCCCAATACACCCACACAGTTCTTCTACTGGACTTCCGAGCCATATCCCACGTTCTCCACGTCGGCCAGAATACTGAATCTTGCCTTGGGCGGGGCCCGGGCGACATCGCGCATGACACCGGGTTATGTTCGGCTCGTCCGCTGATGTCGTGCGAGGCGGGCTTGCGCCGCGCGCCCGTGTATGTGCGCCCGAGCTTGGTGCAGCTGCAGTTACGATGACCGCGGCCGGCCAGAATCCGGCAGAAGCCTCACACGCCGGTGCGGCTTCATGATCACTCTATTCACCGAGGGGGACTCTTTATGAACATGCTCGCACGTATCCTTGTTTTCATCGTCCTCTTTGGGGTCCTGGCGACCGCAATCGGAGGTGTAGGCGGAATTACGTGGGGCTTGTTGCTGGCGTTCATCGGGACGGTGTTTATCCACAGTCACATGAAGGAACGGCGTGAGAAGTTGACGGGTGGAACCGGCCCCGACCAAGCGGTCTCCTCGGCTGCTGCACCCGATCCCGCCGCCGCACCGGTTCCGGGCGCCACCGCGGACCACAGCCTCCACTGGGCACGTTGGACTTTCGTGCTGATGCTGGCTTGCGTTTTCCTGTTCCCTGAGTCCGTAGGCAAAGAGTACGCGCTCTATGGATTGGCTGTGTTGCTTGTGCTCTTCATCGTCTTTCACCTTCAGCTGGGCCGCGCCGCTGCATCGATGGGGCGCAGTTGGGCCGTGTTCGGTCTCCTGCCGCTTCTGTTTCCGGTGCTTGGGGGACTGATTTCGTTCGGTGTGCTGTGGCAGGTCGGACCCGGGAAGGCGAGCGCGGATTCGACGAAGTGAGATGCGGACACCCGGGACCGATCATCAACCAGCCGGCGCCTCATCCATAAAAATAGGCAACGGCGCCTCGAGGCTCACCTCGAAACACATGTGAGAAGCACATCCATGGCAACGACGTACGCGCCCAAACAGACGGCCACTCGCGGACATACCGTTCAAATCAACAATATCGAGATGTACTACGAGGAGTACGGAGCCGGAAAACCCCTGCTGCTCTTGCATGGGTTTGGCGGCTGTACACAGAACTGGCATCCCTTCGTCGAGAAGCTCTCGGAACACCATCGGCTGATCGCCGTGGACCTGCGTGGCCATGGCCGTTCCACCAATCCCGACAACACGTTCACACACAGGGAAGCGGCCAATGACGTATTTCTCTTGCTTGAAAAATTGGGGATTTCCCGGTTCTCGGCGATGGGAATGAGTTCCGGCGGAATGACGCTGCTGCACATGGCAACGAGCCAGCCAAAGTGCATCGACTCGATGGTCTTGATCAGTGCAACGACCCATTTCCCCGACCAGGCGCGAGCCATCATGCGCAGGGCTTCATTTGGCACCATGCCCCAACAGGTGCGGGAGATGTACCGGGAGTGCGCAAAACGCGGTGATAAGCAGATTCGCCAACTCATTGCACAGTTCAACGCGCTGCACGAGAACTACGATGATATGAATTTCACCGCACAAAGTTTATCGACCATCACAGCGCGCACGCTCATCGTGCACGGTGATCGCGACGCTTTTTTCCCCGTTGAAATTCCTCTAAGCCTCTACCGTTCCATACCGGATGCCGCGTTGTGGGTGATTCCCGGCGGCGACCACGTGCCCGTTTACGATTCCACGGTTCCATTTACTTCAACAGCCCTGCGATTTCTTGATGGGCCGGGCAGCAGGCCGTAACCAACGATTGGGCGCGGCACTCTCCCCTGAAGGCGGCCGATGGGATCACAAACCGTTTCACCGCCTGACCGCCAGCGCCACAATCGCCGCACCGGCGGCGACGATCAGCGCGTCCTCCATCAAACCGCTGCGGGTCTGGCCCATGCGCGCCATGGCTTGCTTGCGGCCTGCCAGCGTCAGGTAGGCCAGAGGCACGGCCGTTGCAACCGCCGTTAAAGCACCGGCCTGCTCGCGGCCGCGGGGCGCCAATGCAGCGCCCGCGATTCCCGCGCTCATCACCCGCGCCAGCAGTCCCAAAAAAACAGTGCGGTCAGGCGCGGTCTTCATCTTGTCGCCGAACAACTCGCCAACACCCATGGCCAGGGCGCCGCCCCTGAACAAGGGCCGGTCGAGCAGCACAAGCCGCCCAGGCGTGCGGCGGTCCAGCAGCCGTGCCGCAGCGATACCGGCCATGGGCGTCATCGAACGTGCACTGGCAACAGCGCCGATAAGGGCGGAAAAGATCAAACCGGTGTTTTTCATGGTTTATTCCTTGGGGGCCATACAACATGCAACAAAGGTCATCGTGCCTGGGGCTGCTTCCCCGAAGAAGGAGAAAAACACTTGATCGCCCGTAGGAAGCGAGCGAAGATTCGTCCCACCTAAGCTGGAACGAAGGACAGTACTCATTCATGAAAACCAGACCCTTCCAGCCGGCCGATAGCGCAGACGTATATCGACTTTTGATTGCCAATGGTTGGCAGCATCGAATTCCTTCAGTGGGCTATCTACAGGAACTGATCGCCGCATCCCAGAGAGTCATCGTCGCAGTGGACGGGAGCCAAGTCGTCGGATTCGCCCGGGCCATCACGGACGGCTTGTCCAATGGGTATCTTTCCATGGTCGTGGTTCAGGAGTCTTGCCGGGGCCAAGGCATCGGTACCCAACTGGTTGAGCGCATCGTCGGTGACGAGCCCCACGTGACGTGGGTGCTTCGCGCGGGGCGCGAAGGAGCGCATGAGTTTTTCTCCAAGCTTGGCTTCACGGCGTCTGCGGAAGCGATGGAGCGCGTGCGTGGGACGGCGGCCAAATGATCGCTGTGGAGTACTGCGGTTGGGCTAGGATGGCGGCAATGGTCAGAAAGCGGACATCGAACACAGTGACACGGGGGGCTCATGAGAAAAAAACAAACCGCAGCGGGTGTACTGCTGCTGGTCACATTCATCACATCCAACGCTGCCGGGATGGATTGGCCAAAGTTGGTGAACGGCAAAGGTCGCCCAGAGTGCGCGATAGTTCTCACGCTTGCGCAATCCGCATATAAGTCAACAGCATTCAATCTCTGGGAGCCACGGGCTCTTCCCGAAAACTTGAGTGACACCTTGGTCTTAGGACCTCAGGGTCTGGATCTATCTGGTGGTGACGCCCTTGAAGCGAACCTAAAGGTCTTCACCAAAGTTCCACTTCCCGAATATGCTCCGCGGAGCATCTATTGGCAAACAGCGACCACTCAAAGCAATCGCCTTGTCATTGAGGAGATACCGCATGGATGGCGTGGTGATGCATACGCTGTACGACTCGTCCCGACAACGCTGACCACTGCCGAATACTTTTCAACCAGAAACCGGAAAGGAAGTGGAGGGCTGACAACCTTGATCGATGGAGCTTGGCGGGCTCCACTTGTCTTTGAAAGCAAGGACGCCAACAAGTTGTGGCTGGTGTATGTCGGAGAACCTTATGTATTTTCTCCCGACTGGGTGGTCTATCTACCGATAGCAGGACAACTTCAAGAAGCGTGCAAAGCTCAATTTCGCCCCAGCGTGAATCAAGCCACTTTACTACTGCCGCAGCCGGTTCAGCGATTTGCCGCGCTTCTCGATCGGTCGATAGGCCCAGGTGCGAATGAAGGGACATTGCAGCCGACAGCGCGCATAAGAGTCACCGTCGACCAGGCCTGGGCAAATGCGGCGCTGAGGCCGTGGGCCATGGGCGCCCCCTATAACTCGCGCGAGCAAGTAGACGCAGGCTTGTCGACATGGGCTGAAGGCGGGAAGACGAATCGAGCGACTCATTCAGAGATTCGGGTTAGGTACAAGATCGCGGAGAAGGCACTGGCAACCTACTACGAAAGCCGATTCAATATGTCAAAATCTGAATCACAGTCCACGGCGAAAAATGTTCTGGATATCGCTTTACGGACACACTACGTGTTCCCCAAGCCGCGTTGACACAGTGGATGGCCGTCAGCGGCTTATTTTGGTGCCTGCTCATGCGTGCCAATTCCTTCTTTGATCCATGCTCGACCATGGCCAACATGGAAACTATTTACCGGAAGTGGACGTTAGGAGGGAGCCATGGGTAGTCTTGAGACTCCTCTCGCCTCACGAAACCCAGGTCGGAAATGAAGATAGATACAAATATCGGAGGAGGACCATGAAAAAAATGATCGCACTCGCCTGCATGGCCCTGTCCGCGCTGGCAATGCACGGCAATCTGTCCGCTCAACAGGGACCCCGCTCCACCGGTGAGTATTACCGTGACCTGGGCGTCATTTTTGGCGTCATCGAAGCCGTCCGGGAAATCGCTGACATCTGTTCGGAAGAGTTTCCAGAGACCAGCGACGACAATGAAAAGCATTACCAGCTCTGGCGCACCAGTCAGCTGGATCTTTTAGAGGAAGTCGAGCGGCATCGGACCAAAATTCTGGAGAATCCTGTTCTGGGGGCTCAATACAAACGCGATCTGTACAACCGGAATCTCACGTTTAAAACAAACCAGAGACGCGCCCTGGCGGCAGATGGAGCGGCAACGTTCCGAGCCCGTTGCAATGCGTACGGTGATATGACCAGCTTGCCGCAATGGGACCTGGAGACATCATTTGCGGGACACATAGCGACCATGCGTCGCGGACCACCGCAATGATTTTCCAGGCGCCGGAAGCGGTCGTTCGCAATAGATCATCAATGAAGGCTGACTACAGCAGACTCGATTTTTTGGTCCTTGATATTGTTGCAAAGGGCGCGCAGTCGCTCGATCGGCATTGGCAGGAACGGCTGAGCCACAGGAGTTCCCCAGATGACTTGCGACAAAAAATGAATCGCCGTTAAACCAGAGAAGTCCCATGCTCGAAACTGCACGCCCGGAAGGGACGCCAGAACCACCCATCGCGCTTGTCCTGGCAATCGTTGCGGCTTCCTGTCTGGCCGGCGGAACTCTCATCTTCTTCGACGCGGAAATCAGCTTTGCGATTCTGAGCCAGCTGCTGAATCCCGGGCGCAATACTTTCTACGGGATTGCAGAGCCTGCCGGCTGGATTTACCGCTTCCGGTTTGAACTCTTTGCCGCAGGCAGCCTGTTCATCGCCATTCCTTTGACGGCAGCCTGGTTTGCATCGACCGGCTACAAGCAGTACCTGCGAGCGGTCGTACTCCTTTTTGTGTTTTCTGTTCTCGTCAGCGGTGCGGTGTTTTTCCTGTACAGGCAATACATGCAGATTCAACTCACCGACATTCAAATGTGGGGGAAGCTCCAGCCTCCGCGTTCCAGGGGCTCATTGACGCCAGTGGGAACGGTGCCCGTCGCCATGCTCACGCTGTCGGGTCCTTTGCTGGCCTCCGCGTTTGTCTTCATGCGCCGGCGTCGCATCGGTCAGGCTGCTTTGGGCCCGCAGCCACCGGCAAGGTGACCGGCTCCGGCCATAAGCGGACATCAAAGGAGCGTTATCAACTAACCTCACCCGCCCTGGTCACAGCATCCCAAAGCGCCTCCGCGGCGCGCCCCATCGAATTGCGGGACCGGAAGAGCCTGATCTCCAGCGGAACGCGTAGGGCAGGCACACCCGCCTCGACCACACGGCCGCTTGCCAGGTCGTCATGAATCAGGGTTTGCGGCAGCCATGCCACGCCCCGGCCTTCGAGGACCATGGTTCTCAACACCGAGGCCAGGTGCGCGGTGAACACCGTTTGCGTGGAGACGTTCTCCATGGCCTCAAACCTTGTTTCGCGCAGAATGCGGCCCAGTCCGGATTCAGCGCTGTAGCCCAGAAGGGATACCGGCGTCTTGCCCGCTTGCAGTGTGTGAAGGGGCTGGCCCGAGGCATCAACCGCGGTCACCGGCACGAGGCTGTCGGCGCCAATCTGGATTGAGAGAAAATCGCCGGAGTCAAGGCGCCCCGGCGCGCCGGGGTGGGCATGGCACACCACAAACTGCACCTTGCTTTGTTCCATCAGCGCCTCGCAGCGCGCCAGAACGTCGGACTCCAGGTGCATGGTTCCGGCCATGGTGTGCGCTTCAAAACGCCGCAGCCAGGCTGGCATGAAGGTGAACGACAGCGCGTGCGTTGCGGCAAACCGCAGGGAATGTGAACCTGCTTCGGCAATGATCCTGGCCTCGCCCGGTATGCGGGCCACCTGGGCCTGCAAATCATGGGCAATGCCCTGGAACCACTGGCCGGCTTCGGTCAGCCGGACCGGCTGTGAGCTTCTGTCAAAAAGCTCCGTGCCTATCCATTCTTCCAGGGCGCGCACCCGGCGCCCGAAAGCCGGCTGCGTCATGTGGCGCTCTTCGGCCGCGCGGGAGAAGTTGCCCGTTGTCGCCAGCGCGGAAAAGTCTTCGAGCCAGGAGAAATTCATGCCCAGTGCTTTGAAAGCATTGAAGAGAAGAAAAACAGCATTGGTCAAATGCGGCGGCCTTCGCGATCATAACGATCCTCCTCACAACTTGTCATAAAGACAGCCATGAAAATCGTTGAAATCCGGGAGAAGACCCTCCCCATCAGTTCACCCATCCGCAACGCCTACATCGACTTCAGCAAGATGACCTTGAGCCTGGTGGCCGTCATCACCGACGTCATCCGGGACGGCAAGCCGGTCGTGGGCTACGGGTTCAACTCCAACGGCCGTTACGGGCAGGGCGGGCTGATCCGCGAGCGCTTCCTCGACCGTATTCTTGAGGCTGCGCCCGAAAGCCTGATCGACGCCCAAGGCACGAACATTGACCCCGCCAAGGTCTGGGCAGCGGCCATGAGCAACGAGAAACCTGGCGGCCACGGCGAACGTTCTGTTGCCGTGGGCACCATTGATATGGCGGTATGGGATGCGGTCGCCAAGATTGAGGGTAAACCCCTGTTCCGCATGCTGGCCAAGCGCCACGGCCGCGAGGCCAACCCGCGCGTCTTTGTCTACGCCGCCGGTGGTTATTACTACCCGGGCAAAGGCAACGAGGCGCTCTGCGCGGAGATGCGCAGCTACCTGGATCGCGGCTACAACGTGGTCAAGATGAAGATAGGCGGCGCTTCCATCGATGAAGACCGGGCGCGCATCGAGGCGGTCTTGAAAGAGATCGGCTCAGAGGCCCGGCTTGCGGTCGATGCGAACGGCCGCTTCGACCTGGAAACCGGCATCGCCTACGCAAAGATGCTCCGCGAGTTTCCGCTGTTCTGGTACGAAGAGATCGGCGACCCGCTCGACTACGCCTTGCAGGCGGCGATTTCAGAGTTTTATCCCGGCCCCATGGCCACCGGCGAGAACCTGTTCTCGCACCAGGACGCCCGCAACCTCCTGCGGTATGGCGGCATGCGCCCCGACCGCGACTGGCTGCAGTTCGACTGCGCGCTGTCCTATGGCCTGGTGGAATACCTGCGCACACTGGAAGTGCTCAAGCAGTTCGGATGGTCGCCTTCACGCTGCATTCCTCACGGCGGGCACCAGATGTCCCTCAACATCGCAGCCGGCCTCGGCCTGGGCGGAAATGAAAGCTATCCCGACCTGTTCCAGCCCTACGGCGGTTTCCCCGATGGCGTCAAGGTGATCGACGGCCATGTAACCTTGCCTGAACTGCCGGGTATCGGTTTTGAGGGCAAGGCGGACCTTTACGCCCAGATGCAAGCCCTCTCTGCCTGAGCCTGATTCTGTCGGCAACGACAAAGACAAAGGAGACAAAGCATGAAAAACAATCAGCGAATGTTCAAACGGGTTCTTGGGATTCTGGTTTCGGTGTTGCTCAGCCTGTCGGCAGTGCCGGCGGCCTGGGCGCAGTACCCCGACAAGCCGGTGACACTGGTGGTGCCCTTCGCCGCCGGCGGGCCGAGCGACAAAATCGCCCGTGACCTCGCCGAAGCGCTGCGCAAGCCGCTGGGCCAGACCGTCATCGTTGACAACACGGCCGGCGCCGGCGGGACCATTGGCGCTGCGCGCGTGGCGCGCGCCAAGGCCGACGGCTATACGCTGCTGGTGCACCACATCGGCCTGGCAACCGCGCCCGCCCTTTATAAAAAGTTGCCCTATGACACCCTGAAAGACTTCGAGTACCTGGGCCTGATCAACGAAGCGCCCTCCGTGCTGATCGGCCGGACAACGCTCGCGGCCAACAACCTTGCCGAACTGCGCAAGTGGATCGCGGAGTCCGACGGCCGTGTGAACCTGGCCAACGCCGGTGTCGGGTCGGCTTCGCACCTTTGCGGCTTGATGCTGCAAAGTGCGCTCAAGTCCAAAATGGTGGCAGTCCCCTACAAGGGAACCGGCCCGGCCATGACAGACCTGATAGGTGGGCAGGTAGACCTGATGTGCGAACAGGCGACCAACGCCGTGCCGCAAATCGAAGGCAAAAAAGTGAAGGTGTATGGCGTCAGCAGCAAGGAGCGCCTGAACCTGCCCTTGCTTGCGCAAACGCCGACATTGGCCGAGGCCGGCCTCGCGGACTTCAACGTCACGGTCTGGCATGGCGTGTACGCGCCGCGCGGCACGCCGCCGGAGGTTCTCGCCAAACTGAATGCCGCGCTGCGTGAAGCCCTCAAGGACTCGGACCTGATCAAGCGCCAGGAGGCACTGGGCCTGCGCCTTGTGACCGACGCCAGGCTCAGCGCATCCGGCCACAAGGCGTATGTCCAGGCCGAAATGGCGCGCTGGGGAAAGGTGATCAAGGATTCGGGCGAGACGGCTGAGTAACTTCCCAGGCGCAGACGACGTGATGCGCGGATTGCGTGAGATCTGCTTTGAATCCATAGCGGACATTCAACCAATGTGTCCTTACGGGAAAAACGAAGCGTAGAAGCGCGAGAGAAGGCTGGCGCGGGAATACTTTCTTTCACTCTATAGGTCCACTCCCGCCAAGTGACGGTCGAATGGTCTTGATGCCTACATTCAGTTTGGTTAACAATCGAACCATGGAACTGTCGATCTTGCTTTTGGAAGACTTCCCGTATACATCGGTCGGATCGTCACWGCCGTTCCTCTATCAGGTGAAATTTGAGAGTGCCGTTGTGCTACACGGCCCTATCCACGTGACGGCATGCCTGCTCACCAATGATGAAAACGACGATGTTTGTATCGGATACACAAAAAATATCTTTGCTCTGCCTGGTGTGACGTTAGCTATCCCATCTGAAAGAGAACTGGTTCTAGCGGTCGATGCGCTGGAGTACGAGAACGAACCGAGCGAGTTCACTTCGGGGCGATATGAGTTGTCGGCAAAAGTCCAAATGCAGGTACAGGTGGCAGGTGGTTCAGTTTGTCACCAAGAGCTACGGTCTTCATGTCACATTGACTTGTTATGAAGGGGAATGAGCTCTTGAAGAATGGCTAAAGGGCTGCTATCGGCCATAAACGGATACTGGGAGGCGGAATGAGGATGAAAGTGGCCAAGATTTTTCTCTGGCTCCAGGAATACAGAGTGCATTGCTGCATTGCGCTCCTAATTGTCGCGGGGCTGATGTGGATGCAGCGATCTGAAACTAAAGTTGTTCTCGAGAGCGCACTCAGCGCACGTGACGTAACGGTGAAATACGTGGGGCCGCTCGAGGCGATAGTCAGCCGCACAGGAGTGAACCACGGCAGCACCCATCTCGATGCCGGTTTCGGCATCGGTATCGACAATGACATCGACCGCGACGACCTCATGAAGAAGCTGCGGCCTGTGCTTTATGTACCCTTTGCCCCTGTCCTCGACGTGGGGCGCGAGCAGGCTTCGGTCATTGAGAAGGCTGGCCCTTTCCTTCGGGTCGGCCTGTTTCAAGGGGCAATCATTACCGCAGACAGCCCTTCGGGCCCAGTTTTCACGTACCAGGATTACGCTGAGAAGATCGAGCAACGCCGCAGCATTTGGATGATGGCAGCCCTGCTGGTGACCGCGACCTCAATAGTGTTGTTCGTTGTGACACGTCGGAGGACGCCACTGAGCGACTGAACTACTAGGCCCCCTATCGGTCAAGGGCGGACATTGGAGCCAATTTCAAATGAACGAAGTACCGAGCAAAACCCCCGAAAAATACATTGCAATGCGCACGAGTGGCGCGAGTGCTGAGGATGTGTTTCAAAAAGCGAGGAGCGACGGCTACAAAGCGATTGATTGCGCATTCATCGTCGCGGGGTTGTTTGAAATTGAATTCCGCGAGGCAAGAAAAATTGGCTTTTCTCTCGACCAGCAGCCTGGCGACTGAGCCAGGATGACGACATTCGGCCAGAAGCAAACGTTCGAGTCTGCGCGCCGCCGTGCCATAATCGCGCCCTTTTTCCCGCGGGGTAAGCATGCAACTGGAAATCGCGCAATCGACGCCAACGGCAAGCAGCATCGCCGCCCTTGTGCAGGCTCGCTATGGACTTGGCGAGGTCGTCGAGAGTGAGTTTCTGCGGCGAAGTTTCAATCAGGTCTATCGACTGGGTTTTGCCGACGGGCGGCGCGTTGTGGCACGTCTGTCCGCAGATCGGCCGCGGGGTGGTCCCAATGCGTTGTTCGAAGCTGCGGCACTGGAGCACTGGGCCCACGTCGGCTGCCGGGTCTCTCGCTGCGTGACAACGGCGACCGGCGAGATAGCCATACAGGTGCCGCTGCCGGAAGGCGCACGGATGCTGATGCTCTTCGAATATCTGGACGGAGAGTTCACAGGTGAAGCCGCAGCTGAGGTGCAGGCCTTTGCGCACGGATTGGCCGCCTTGCACCAAGGGGGCGAAAGCTACCAGGGGCCGGAGAGCACCTATGTGCTTGACCTGAACTACCTCCTCCTCAGGCCGCTGGAAGGATTGCTTCGCGCGCCATCCATGACCGGCGAATTGCGTCCGCAATTCGAGAAGCTGGGCTTGCGGCTGCACGATGAAATCCTGGCCATGGGTGAACTGAGCCGCGTGCTATGCCATGGCGACGCACACGGTCAAAACAACTTCATCACGACCGACGCCCAAGGGCAACGCCAGGCCATATTCTTTGACTTCGACGAGGCGGGCCCGGGCTACCTGGCGTATGAGCTTGCGGTCTACCCATGGAACCTGTACCCGCGCGTGCCTGGCGATGAGGCGAGCAGCAAGGTGCAAATGCAGTGGAAAAATTACATCTCCGCTTACCGGGACAGACGCCCGGTCGCAGATGCCGACCTTGCCGCCATCGCGCGCTTCATGGCGGTGCGGCAATTCTGGTTGCTGGGAGAGTACGCAGGACGAGTGCCGGTTTGGGGTTCCCAAACCATGACGACCGGCCAACTCCGCAGACAGGTCGAATTGCTACGCCAATGGGAGGCGTTGGAATTGCCAACTTAGCGGCCCATCCCGACGGTCGCAATGGCCTCTTTGTGCCGGGCACGGCAGCGGCTATTTTCGGCCGACAGCGATATTTCATTCTTTCAACGGAACCCCACCTTGCGACGACGCCCCTCATCCCGATTGCTCGTTCTCAACCGTGCGAGAAGCCTGTTGCTCTTTSGCTTTGTGCATAAGGCCGGAGCATTGGAAGGGCAAGACTACTGGGCGACTCCTGGTGGCGGGCTGGAGGCCGGTGAAACCTTCGCCGAGGCGGCGGTGCGCGAGCTGGAAGAGGAAACGGGCATCGTTGTCGCTGACGTAGGCGATCCCATTGCTCAACGAGAGTTCGTCCTGCGGTTGGCGGATGGCGAAGAGGTCATGGCCGATGAACGGTTTTTTGTTGTCACCGTGGAAGACCACCAGGCAGTCCTGCAAGACCGCTGGACCGCCGAGGAGGTCGAGGTGATAAAGGACCACAAATGGTGGAGTGCGCTCGAACTCAAGTCGACTGATCAGATCGTGTGGCCTGTCGACCTCCCGGAAATGCTCACATCTGCCGGCTGGTGGCCGCGCAGCTGACTTCGGTTGTCTGTGGCGGATTCGCCGCCTGAAATGAAGGTTTGCATGGAGGAATGGGCAAAGACCGCTTAGGGCCCAGAGGAGTCGTTCACGGCTCAATGAACCCGCAGCACCTCAAACTGCTGTCGGATTGCGGCGACCTGTATCGACACATCATCACCCTCGCATTTGCCCAGCATGGCCCTGCCCAAAGGGGCTTCCATGCTGATGACCTGAACCAGCTGAGTGCCGCTGCCCAACTGCATGCTGCCCCCATCCGGGCCGAGAAAGAGCTGTTGCTGCTTGTCGTCGGAATCGACCAGGCAGACCAGCGCGCCGAGCTGTATCCCTTTGCTGGCGTCGTAAGGACGCGGGCGGAATTGGCGCCACTTGGCCATCGCCTGGCGGATGGCTTCGGCGCGCCGAACTTGGCCGGTGGCCAGGTAGGCGGCTTCGAGTCCCAATGTGTCGTATCTGTTTTTGGCGATATTTTCTGCGTGGGTCGCCGTTTCGTGTGCCACCCGCACTGCATCTTCGGCTTGCAGCAGGTCTTCGGCGAGCCGTTGCAGCACCTGCTGTTGCAGCGAGAATTTATTCATGACGGAAGGTAGGCATCTCAAACAAGAGGGGGAAGGCCTTAATTATGAAGGGCTCCTCCAGCCGTCGACCCGATTGCACTTTCGGCAGTGCGCCGTCAGCGTTCACTCTTGCCGCCTACGTACTGCGCCGAAGCACTATAAATGCCCCCTGCGGGTTCTGATGTCTGCTTCTGGCCGAAAACAGTCATCTTACCGGCGCCTGCCTTGGGTCCAAAGCGGACGCCGCACTGGCTCATCATTCGATGCCTGGATGGCCGATTGCAGGATCGCATCGGAATTTACGATGACGATCCCGCTGATTCATCAGTCGAATTTGACCAAATCCTTAAAAATCAATTGACCCCAGCTATTTCCGCGCGCATGCACCAGCAGCCCGCCTTCCGAAAGCCCGCCAAGCTGGATCGGCGAGAAACCGAGTTTTTCCGCCAGCGCGCCAATCTCCGCTGCCGCGCCGTCGTCGTCGCTCGCCAGGAACACGACTCTCCTGCCACCGTGTACGGCCGGATCTTGCTCAAGGACACCGGCGACCAGGTGGTTGAAGCCCTTGACCAGTCTTGCACCGGTAAAGGCCTGCGCGACGACCTTGGCGGAAGGCTGTCCTCCCAGTTCCTCAGGAGACACGCCGTAGGCATTGGTCACATCGATGAGGGTCTTGCCCTTCCAGTTCGGCAGCGCCTTSGCGACATCCCGGTGSGACTSGAAMCGGACAGCCAGGAAGAGGGTGTCCGCCTTGAGGGCTTGCGCCAGTGTGGTGGGAATGACTTTGGGTCCGATCGCGGCCGCGGCGGATGCAAAGCTTTCCGGGTCGCGGGTGGTCGCAACGGATACTTCGATGCCGCTTCGGGCAAATGCCTTGGCAAGGGCCTGGCCGAGTTTGCCGAAGCCAATAATTGCGTAGCTCATACATTCTTTCCTTGGGGTTTTGTTTCAGATCTGCATCAGATTTGCGCCAGGCCGCCGTCGACGGCAAGCTCGCTGGCGGTCATGAAGCTGCTGTCGGGCGATGCGAGAAAGGCCGCCGCTGCCCCGATCTCCGCCGGATCAGCCATGCGCTGCAGCGGGTTCATCGCGGCGAAGACCTTCATGCCTTCCGCGCCCAGCGCCGCCTTCGCGAGTTCGGTCGCCGTCGGTCCGGGTGACAGCACGTTGACCCGGATGCCGGTGCCCTTCAGGTCCTCCGCCCAGGTCCGCGCGAGGTTGCGCACTGCCGCCTTGCTCGCGCTGTAGACGCTGAATGCTGGGGCGCCCGTGGTGCCGGCGCTTGACCCGGTCAGGATGATCGAGCCGCCCTGGCCCATCAGCRGCARCGCCTTCTGGACCGTGAARATCGTWCCCTTCACATTGGTGTCRAAGGTTTCGTCAATGTGCYCGGCRGTGAKCTYGCCSAGCGGAAGCGGGCCTCCKGYSCCGGCATTGGCGAAGACGATGTCGAGGCTTCCGCGTTCGGCCTTCACTGCCGCGTAGAGCCGGTCAAGGTCGGCCATATCGGAGACGGAGCCCTTYACCGCGCGGRCATKGGGSCCRAGCTCGGCCASGGCGSCGTCSAGCGCWTCCTGCCGGCGGCCGAAGATGAAGACRAARGCGCCYTCSTCRATAAAKCGCTTTGCYSCKGCGMRGCCGATGCCGGTRGCGCCGCCGGTRAYCACGGCGGTCTTTCCATYCAGTCTGTTCATGTATGTGTCCTTCGTTTGAAGTTGTAAACAAGCGGGGATTCGCTTGCTGAAGAACACATGCAGTTCTGCTAACCTGCGGACAAGTATGCACTTTCAGGTAAGTACCAAAAAAATGACGACACCTTCTGAAACCTGCGATCCCGGCTGCGGGCTCAACACCACGCTCCGCATCATCTCGGGCAAGTGGAAACCGCTGGTCCTGTTTTTCCTGCGCGACGGCGCCAAGCGCTACGGCGAGCTCAAGCGCCTGATTCCGGGCGTCAGCCACAAGGTGCTGATCCAGCAATTGAAGGACCTGGAGGCCGACCAGGTGCTGGCGCGGACCGACTACCAGGAGGTGCCTCCGCGCGTGGACTACATGCTGACCCCGCTGGGCCGCAGCCTGGCTGACGCGATCATCCCGCTGTGCAGCTGGGGAAGCGAGAACTTCGCGGAAGTGACCAGCATCTTTGCCGGGCGCGATGCTTTGCCCCAGCAGGATGCTGAAGAAGCGCCGGGCCGGACGCCTTAAGCTGCGTTCCCTGCTTGAGTGCCTTCCACCTGTTCCTTGGACAGACGCAGCGCTTTAGCCATATACCCCCGCCACAAGCTCCGCGTAAAAAGGCTGACCAGAGGCTTCAGGATGGCTGATCGACTGATGAACTCGTAGCGCCAGCGAACCGACGTGGCGGAACGGCCCGGCACGTTTTCGAACCACCACTCACCGCGTGCCTCGCTGGCAAGAAGCCGCAGCACCCCGGTGAATTCCGTGATGCGGTAGGCAAACCGCTTCGGGTAGTCGTAGCTTGTCAGTGTCTCCCGGGCGGAACTCCCGTCAGAGAAGACCACGTTTCGGGTCCGACCTGCGGCATCCCACGGGCCGGTCTGATTCAGCGTCTGCGTTACCGATGGGAGCGGGCCGTAACCGGTAAAGATCGATGTGAGGTCAATGGGAACGATGTGCAGGAAGGTCTTTTCCCTGGATGCTTCGACCATCGTGATGACTGTTGCTGCGGCGGATTTCATGGTTGTTTCCTTGTTCAGAGTTGATGCGGTTTACCAAGTGATGAGCGGTGAGCGGCTCAGCCAGGTGTTGCTGTGCACCTGGTCCAGGACAAAGCTCGCGACGTCGGGCCTGGCGATCGTTCCGCCATGAAAACCGGAGAGATCCGTAAGCGCCCGGATCTCGCGACCGGCCGGTTTGTCGTTCAGCACCGAAGGACGCACCAGCACCCAGTCCAGGCCGCTGTCCCTGATGATCGCTTCTTGCCGATTCTTGTCGACATACACCTTGCGCAAAAGGGCCGGGTGAATCAATTGGTCAAAAACAAACCCTCCGTGGCCGGCACTGTCGCCCGCCCCCATGCCGGTGATGCACACCAGGCGCGAGACCCCGGCGGCCTTCATGGCCTTCACAAGCGCCTTCGTTGCCGACGACAAAAGCGTTACCTCTTTAAACGGGCTGACCGGCGTGCCCAGGGCGCTCACCACGGCATCCCGGCCCTCCAGCGCCTTGCGCAACACCGCTTCGTCACGGGCGTCACCGATGAAGACCTCGGCGCCCTCCAGGCCGCTTGCCTTGGTGGGCGAGCGCACGAGCACCCGGACCGCAAACCCCCGCGCAAGGGCTTGCTTCACGATCAGCCGGCCCGTGCCGCCTGTGGCGCCGATCACCAGGATTTTCTGGCGCGAAAGATCGGATTGCACAGTGTTGACGGAGTTCATTGCACACCTCCTGGCAGTGACAGCTTGCCTTGCGCGAGCAATTCGCGCGTGCGTTTCAGCGTTGACAGCAGCGCGGTCTTGTAGCCCTTGTCGCCGTCCATCCACGCCTGCTCGGCCTGCTCCTCGGGGCCGCCGGGCGCCTTGCCGCGAAGGCCGACGTAGCAATAGAAGCGAAGCTGGAGGTTTCCCGACTCATCTTCAAACAGTTCGTTGACAATCGCGCCTTCGCGCGGGCCGGTGGCCTGGAAAAAGGTCACCTTGCTCTCCGGCTCGAAGGTGATGATTTCACGCAGGTCCGTGCCGGCGATGGTGGCTTCGCGCACGATGTGGGTCTTGCTCTCTTCCACGACCTCGCAGTAGGTGCAGAGGCCGGGCGGAAGGAAAAGCCGCGCATCGCGCGCCTTGAGGACCAGGCCGGCCCACACCTGGGCGCGCGTGAGGGGCACCTCGCCCTGTGGGTTGACTTCAACGGTGGCGGTCGAATAGATCATGATGGTTTCCTTGATTGAAGTTTGAAGCTTTGACGTTTTGAAGGCCGGCGCTCAGGCCGGTGCCGAAATTTCGGCGGCGAAGTCGCGGTAGGAGCGCAGCGGGCGGCCCAGCAGCCTGGTCAGGCGCTCGACGTCGCCGGCTTCGGGAACCATGCCCTCCGTCAGGAAGCGCTCGCTCATCAGGCGCATGTCATACGCCATCCATGCGGGCATGAAGTTGCGCAGGTTCTTCTCGAAGCCGGCCGTGTCGTCGCCGCCATAGGTGATGGGGCGATTCAAGACGCCGGACCAGATCGCGGCGACAGCGTCTCCGGTCAGCGTGTCCGGACCGACCAGATTGATCCGCTCCAGGGGCAGTGGCCCGGACGCGCGTTCGCGGCGCAGCAGCTCGATGGCGGCGATCTCGCCGATGTCACGTGCATCGATCATGGCCAGGCCCTTGCTTCCGATGGGCATGGGGTACACGCCGTAGCCCGTTACCACGTCTTTGATGGTGCGTTCGTTGTCCATAAAGTAGGCCGGCCGCAAGATGGTGGCGCCGAAGCCCATCTGCTCCAGCATGCGCTCGACGCCGAACTTGCCGGCGAAGTGAGGAACGTTCACGTACTTGTCGCTGTGGATCACCGACAGGTAGACGATGCGGTCTATGCCCACCTCGCGTGCCAGGTTGAGCGAAATCAGGGCCTGGGTGAATTCATCGGGAACCACCGCATTGAGCAGGAACAGGGTGGAGACGCCTTTGAAGGCCAGGCGCAGGGAGTCCACGTCGAGCAGGTCACCCTGCACGACGTCCACACCCGCCGGAAAGCTGGCTTTTGAGGGGTCGCGCACGAGTGCCCGCACGTCTGCGCCCCGGTTGACGAGTTGCTGGACAACTTGGCGGCCGATGTTGCCGGTGGCGCCGGTGATAAGGATGGTCATGAAAATTACTCCGTTTGGTTTGAAAGAGCCTTGATCTTCATCGTTTCGCCAAATGTCCGATAGCCGTTATATTTGGACTATCTGTCTCACTGGTGGAACACATGGACCTACTGGCTCTTGCTGACTTCACGCTTGTCGCCCGGCATGGCGGCGTCGGGCGGGCCTCCCGCGAATCGGGCCGCCCCAAGGCCACCCTCTCTCGCCGGGTGGCCGACCTGGAAAGCGGCCTCAACCTGCGGCTTTTCGAGCGGGGGGCGCGGGCGCTGAAACTCACCGAAGAAGGGCGGGCGCTGTTCGAGAAGACCTCCGTGCTGCTCACCGAGCTCGACGAGGCAACGGCGGCGATTTCCGCCGGTGGGGACGAGCCGCGAGGAAGGCTGAAGGTGAGCGCGCCGCTGCTCTTCTCGCAAGCCGCGATGGGGAAGCTTGCGGCCCAGTTCGCCATGAAACACCGCGAGATCCGCCTGGAGGTCACGACGGAAGACCGCTCCGTGGACATGGTGGAAGAGGGCTACGACCTGGTGATCCGGGTGAATCCGGATCCCGACGAAAGCCTGGTGGGCCGGATCTTCCTGAGAGACCGCGTCGTGATGGTGGCGCACCCCGGGCTTCCACGGCCCGCGGGCGGGGCGCCTATTCCGGTCGTACTGCGGGGAGGCGCAATCGCCGAAAAAATGGATGCCTGGGAACTGACCGAGAAGGGAAAAAAGAAACGCCTGACGGTCCAGCCTGTCCTGAGCTTGTCATCGCTGTTCATGGTCCGCGATGCGGTCCGTGCGAATGTCGGTGCGGCGCGCCTCCCCTTGTCGCTGGTCATCCCCGACCTGGCCGCCGGAACGCTGGTGCAATGGGGCGACGTCACCGGGCCCGAGGTGGCGCTATGGGCGC